>NZ_JAYGHW010000091.1:0-169629 GCF_034932185.1 Spirulina sp. CCNP1310
ATATGACTTTTGTACCCCAATATCCCTAACACCTCTTCCCGCTTCGCACTGGCGTAGGCACTGTCGGCCCAAATCTCATCCGACTCATTGTCGATATCTAACACATGGGCAAACATCTGGGAGTCATCTACCGAGGCATCCGTCACGGCATGAACACGAATGAACTTATACTTGGCATCAATAAGGACTCCCCAAAGATATTCCACGGGATGAGTGTATCGAGTACAATCAGTCTGTCCATTGACGTTTCGAGGTTTTTCGGCGGCGCTTGATTCGACCAAATCCTTTTGCCATGAGCTTTTTTCCCTGAGTCTTCCTCCTCTAACCTCTCACATTTTTCCCTGGGGGCTCAGTTTTTTCTTTTTTTCGATATGCCCTTTAGCTGATCACCTTAAACGTTGAAAACCCAGAAAGATCCATTATTAAACCCTTCAATCTTCAATCAATGTACTTATTCTTTTTCTTTGCCTTGTTTCTATTTTCTCTACCTTGGGTGGTGATCGCTTTCACCCTCGCCACCCTTATTTTACCCGGCTTACAAATTTCATTCCCCGCCATCCTCCTTTTGAGTTTAGTGATCTTGGCAATCCAAACCGTAATCACCGCCGGGATACTACCAATTCTCCCTAAATTAGTCCTCCTTCGGGTGTTAAATTTGCTTGATACAAGTCATGGCTGGCTGGCAAAACTTCAAAAGTTTGGGCAAAGTTGGCTGACCTGGTTCGTGACAAACTTGATCGGTTATGGCATCATTTGGGGTTTACTGTGGTTAGCCCAATCCTTCCTGCCCGGCGTAAAAATATCCGATCCTTTAACGCTTTTTGCCACGGCGTTGATCGTCTTTTATTTCCCTCAAGCGGCTCAAAAAGAGTTTGGCGAACCATTAAAAACGCTGCCGGTAAATAGGCGATCGCTCCTTACCGTATTGGTGAGCATCATCACCTTTCCGCTCATTCCTTGGATGATTGCCACATTGGGTAGCATCATTCCCCACAGTGGTTTAATGATTACTCCATTATTAGCAGCAGTGACCTATGGAATTTTCAAAACCATGTGGGCTGTCTGGGCATCCATCCTCAAGCAAATTCAACTCAGTTGGGCGGGTATATTTCCCCATATCCCTAACATGAAAATTTTCTTGGAGAGTTTACCCCCATCCCTTGAATATCCCTGTATCGTGATTCTTTTAATCGCCACCCTAGCCATCAATATTGTTTTTGGGTGGTTATCCACAAGAATTGTACCGGGCATTTCGATCCGTTATCCCTATGGTTTAGTCACATTTGCTCTTGCTGGCTTTGTTGGTGCATTGCTCCAAGGCATAATCCTAATGCCCTTCAGGAGTGAAGCAAAAGAAGATTAGGCAGCATGGTGTGGCAAAATTACAGGTTGTTCGATATTTACCTAATACCAATTCTCCCAAGTCAAGCGACAGAACAAAGGGCTTAAGCCCTCTCCCTGAATCACTTTATGTGTAGTTCCCATTTAGACCATTGGTATTAGCTCAACAGTCGTAAAATGTAAAAGTGAGATGCACCCCCTTAATTTCCCTCAAATTGCTCCTGAATCACTAACTCCATGGCCTCCTCAAAATAGCCCTCCCGATGACCCAACTCTAACGCCACCTCTCGGCCCGATCGCAGGGCGTTGAGGGCGGCGGTATAGTTGCCTTGGCGACGGTGCAATTGGGCGATGCGATCATAGGTTTCCATGACGGCGTAGCGGTCGTAGGCATATTGGGCGGCTTTGATGCGCTCTTGATAGAGATTGATCGCCTCATCGATTTGACCATAATCGCTGTAAAGGGCGGCTAAGGCATCGAGGGCATCCCCCGCGTAGGCGTATTGCTGGGCAGCCCAAGCGAGGGTAAAGGCTTGTTGGTAGAGTTCGCTGGCCTGTTCCCCATTTCCTAGGGCGAGGTAATTGGCGGCCATCGCCATCCGCAGGGGGGCTAATTGTTCTAAACGTTGCTTTTCTCCATAGGCGAGAAAAAGGCTTTCACGGGTGGCGATCGCCTCTTCCCATTGTTCCGTTTCATCATAAAGATGGGCTAATTCTGCTAGATAATTTTGAATATTATCGAGATCAAATTGCGATCGCGCCACCCCTAACAATTCCTGATACACCTCAATGGCCCGATCAAATTGAAACCAACCCTGATGTAAGGCCGCCACCGTTTTTAACAGGGCGGTGCGTTGATTGAGGGCATTAGCGGGTAAAGCGGCCAACTGTGCTTCATACATGGCGATGGCGTTGGGATAAAGGCGCACCTGGGCATAGGCCACACCCAAGGCCCGGATCAGGGCTAAATCTTCCCCATGGGCGGCTTCAATGGCTTCTAACCGGCTGGAAATCGCCGCCACATCTTTACTGCGGCTTTCTTCCCAGGCTATCCCCCCCACCCGCGCTAAAGCCTCCACTTCGGCCAGGGGCCCCAACAACCGCCGGAGCCGCAATTCCCGAAACCACAATTCATAGGCCAATTCTCGCTGATCCCCATCAAAGGCGGCTTGGGCCTCGGTGGCTAAATCCACCAGATCCCGCGCCAGTTGGGCCTGTTCCGCCGGTTCTAGGGGGGGTAAGGGGGTGGGCCGTCGGGGTGGGGTTGCTTGGCGGAGGCGATCAGGGAGGAGGGGATCGGTGTGGGGGGGGATATCGAGGGGGTTGAGGTAATCTTCGGCGGCGCGGGGACGGCGTTGGGCCAAGGTTAGGGGCGGTTCAGGGAGGGGGGCCGCTGGTACGGGGAGGGCAATGCCGAGGAGGGAGAGCACCAAAATAGTGCGAATGATTGGGTAGGCCATGGTTTAATCCTGCGATCGCATCAATAATAAACTTCCCAAGGTAAACCCCCAAATCAGGCCCAAACCATGGGCCAAACCGCTCACCTCCGGAATGAAGAAATCGACGGTGAGTTGCAGCACAATGATTCCGAGGAACATTTTTAACCGTTGGGCAGCGATCGCACTCCCCTCCCCCCACCAACCCCGGAGCAAAATCGCCACAATCGCCCCCAACAGCCCCATAATTGCCGCCGATGCCCCCACCAAGCGCACCTGTTCATCCCCCGTCACAAAGGCCAGGGCTGTATAAACGAGCATCGCCCCCACCCCCGACCCCAAATAGAGCCAGCCATAGCGCCATCGCCCCAAATGAAACTCCACAAACGGCCCCAACAAATACAAACCCAACAGATTCACCGCCAAATGGAGCCAACCATAATGGAGGAAATTCGCCGCCAACAGTCGCCACCATTCCCCAAAGCGTACCGCCACCGGAATTAATGCGCCGAGGCGATCAAGTGTGGCGGGGTCTTGGCTTCCCCCCTGGTGGATTTGGAGGGCAAAATAGGCGAGATTGAGGGCGACGAAGCCGTAGGTGATCCAAGGGGGGCGAGAGGGGATCAACGTTAGCCCCTGGCCATAGCGGATTTCCTGCTTAATTTCCCGGTGGAGACGTTGGAGCACCAGGGAGGCGGCGGGGGTGAGGCAGGTTGCGGGGTTAACGGGGGGATGGGCCAATCGCCAGGCGATCGCCTCATCTAATCCCCCCGCTGGGTGCTGGGCTTGGAGGGCCTTAAAACCGGCAACCACCTGAGGCGAAGGCTGGGCAACGCCTTGGGCCGTCAATCGCCAAAAGGCTTGGGTGTCCCGGCCATAATGGCCCTGTTGGAGGAGGAGATGAACGGCTCCGGTTTGGCCACAGAAGGCCAACACCAACAGCCGCGCCAAATTTAACGACACCATCCCCCCCCGCTGCAAATCTCGTTCATACTGTTGCAGGCCAAAAACGAGGCGATTAAGATCGCCGGTTTCCCCCAAGGCCCGGAGATAATCGGTGATCAGGGGAGGGTCTTGGCGCAACTCTGGATTCGTGACATGGGTTTCGAGCCATTGCAACAGTTCCGGCCAGGCGGCGGCGCGGCGGAGGCGAAACACCGTCGCATTGTGGGCAAGGCGGGGGTGCAGGTGTTGCCAAGCGGGGGGAATTTGCCCCTGTTGGCCCATTTCCAAGGCTTTTAAAATTTGGGGTTGCTCAAACCAGCCATCAATGGGATGGAGCCAGCGCAAAACCAGCGTCCAGCGGCGGGCGGCCCCGTAGCGTTCTTGGCTAATCAGTTGATTGACATGGGCAAACCCGAAGAGAGGAATGAGCAAAAAGAGCAACCATAAACTACCGCCAATCAACCCAGCCCAAGCGGGGAACAGATAACTGAAGATTAAGGTTAGCCCTAAAATAGCCGTTGCCACCCAGGCCCAGCCTCGGCTCTGGGGCGAGGGATGGGCTGACGCGGCTCGCATGGCTCGGAACACAAAGGTAACGCAGGACAGGCACACCGTCCAAAACAGCAGTTGATTGAGATCCATCTTCTGTTCCAAAAACCGAGCTTGTCTAGGTAGGCAGATTGCGGTTCAAGATTGCCTTCACCCGGAACTGTGATTAACATCCTATCAAGATTTTTCGGCAGGTTCAGGGTCGATGGGGGTTAAGTTGCTTGGGAGGGTTAGCTTGAATTGGCTGCCTTGGCCCGGTGCGGAGGTGACGGCAATTGTGCCGTTATGGGTGGCGGTGATGACTTGATAACAAATGGGTAGGCCCAGACCTGTGCCTTGGCCGATGGGTTTGGTGGAGAAAAAGGGGTTAAACAGTTGGGCTTGGGTTTCGGTATCCATGCCCATGCCATTATCGGCAATGGTGATGGTGAGGGAGTCGGGGGTGACGGCGGTGGTGATGGTAATTTGGCCGGGGGGGGTGGGAACGGTGGTTAACCGTTGGCGAATGGTGTCAATGGCGTTGGCGAAGAGATTAAAAAAGACCTGGTTGAGTTGGGCGGGGTAGCAATAAATGGGGGGGAGGGGTTGATATTGGCGGGTGATGGTGATGGGGGGCTGGTCTTCGGGTTCGAGGCGCGATCGCAGGACGGCGATCGCACTTTCTAACCCTTCTTCGAGGTTGGCTTTTTTGCAACCGGCTTCATCTAATCGGGAGAAGTTCCGCAACCCCACAACAATGTTACGAATGCGATCCGCCCCGGTTTTCATGGAGGTCATGATTTTGGCGAGGTCTTCGGTGAGGAAGTCGAGGTCGAGGTCTTCGAGTTGATGGGCGATCGCCTCTTTCGGTTGCGGATATTCCCGTTGATAGAGGGCGATTAAATCGAGGAGATCTTGAACATAATCCATGGCGGGGGTAATATTGCCATAAATGAAGCTGATGGGGTTATTAATTTCATGGGCAATGCCCGCCACCAACTGCCCCAAGGCGGTCATTTTTTCACTTTGAATCAGTTGAACTTGAGTGGTTTTAAGTTGTTCGAGGGTTGCTTCGAGTTCGTGGTTCCGTTCGTGAACTTGTTTTTGCAGATGATTAATCGTTAACTGATTGGCAATACGGGCGAGCACCTCTTCCAATTGAAAGGGCTTACTAATATAATCATTGCCCCCCACTTGAAAGGCTCTAACTTTATCTTGAATATCATCTAAAGCACTGAGAAAAATCACCGGCACATTTTGAGTCACAGGATCTTTCTTCAAGGTTCTACACACCTGATAGCCATCCATATCCGGCATATTAATATCCAGCAGAATCAGATCCGGCGTGATCGTTTGGGCCGCCCTTAGGGCAATTTTGCCACTAATTGCCGGCCGCACACTATAGCCTTCTTCGGTTAAAATTGATGACAAAAAGCGAATATTATCTGGAGTATCATCAACCACTAAAATATCCGCTTTCATCGAGGGAGATATGTTCATGGAGCTGTGGTGTACATAAACGGCAAACAAACTGGCGATCGCTACTGTATCACTATCTTTTTGGGTTTAGGAAAAGATAATTCCCGCCACCCTGCTCAGATTCCCATCCCTTAGGGGGTTAAATCCGCCATTTTTTGTAAAACCAAATGGGAAAGGGTGGGTAAAATTTCCCGGTTTTGGCTGTTGAGGCGGCCTTCGGTGAATACCACTAATAGATAGGGCTGGGCATAGGGGACTTCAATATAGGCGGCATCGTGGCGGACGCGGGAAGTCCAGCCCGCTTTAGACCAGAGTTTGGCTTGACTGGGCAGGCCTTCCCCTAAGAACCCCATCACTTGATTTTCTTCCCCTGGCGGTAGCTCTACGGGTTGGAGCGATCGCCTCAGGAGTTGCATCATTGTTTTAGAGCGATCGCGGGATACCGCTACCCCCCCGATAATGCCATGGAGGAGACGGGCGATCGCATCGGTGGTCAGCATATTGCGGTTTTCCAACGCCTCCCCCAAAAACTGCCTTTCCCGCCCATAGGGGCCATCCCCCCAAGGCTTTTGGTTGAGGTTCACCCCCTGCAACTCCTGCCAACCGAGGGCTTGATAATAGCGGTTGACGATGTTGCGCTGGTGCGCCCAGGTTTGGAACAGTTGGGGGGGCAATTCTGGGCCGCTGGTGGTGCCACTGAGGACATCCAAAACGAGGCTAGTGGCATCATTGCTAGAATCGCGGATCATGTCTGCAATGGCGCGATCGAGTTCGGGGGAACCCTGCACCATTTCCGTTTCTAGCCATTCATGGATCGCCACTAAGTAGAATAATTTCACCACACTCGCCGGATAAATCCGCTCTACACCCCGATAACTAAAGCCCCGCACGGGATATTGCCAAAACTCCGCCGCTGAGATCGCGCCGCCGGTATTGACAATCACCGGGTCGTCATAGACGATCCAGGTCAGCGCAATTTGATTGCGGGCCAGTCCTGGAAACTTAGCCCATACCGCTTCTAACAGGTTGTGACCCTGTTGCTCTAGGGTCGGGTCTTTTTGAAAAAACAGCATGAAATTGTTTGAATGATGCCAACTTCTTCCCATTTTCCCCCCTCTCCCTCTGGGGAGTACCGTTGCCTCGAAAATCTTAACCTCTATACCGCTGAAGCCTGTCAGGGTTTGGCCACTCAGGCCGCAGCGGGGCGACAGTTGCGCCTGCTCATGTTCACTGAACAGTCGGTACAGGTGCAACTGTGCGAGGATGACTATATTGCTTGGTTAGCCGTGAGGGATGCGGGAAAACTCACGCCAGCGGTGCAACGTTATCAAACTGAGCGATTGGAGCGGGGGGAAATTGTTGAGCGGATTGAGGGGGCGATCGCCTTCACCCAAGCCGCCATGACCCAACCCCATTGCTACCTCTGGGGGGGAACGGTGGCCCCCGATTACGACTGTTCCGGTTTGATCCAAGCCGCTTTTGCCTCAGTAGGGGTATGGTTGCCGAGGGATTCCTATCAGCAGGCGGCCTTTACCGATCCCCTTGAGGATCCCGATCTGCAACGGGGGGATCTGATTTTTTTCCAAGAACCCGGCAAGCTGAGAGTTTCCCATGTCGCCATCTATCTGGGCGAAGGCCAATACCTCCACAGTTCCGGCGTAGATCTGGGCCGCAATGGCATCGGCATCGACCCCTATCACCCCGATGGTAGCGACATCGGGGCGCGTTACTATCCCCTGCGCCACAGCAACGGCCGGATCAGCCGCAGCTATTGCCCTGGGGATGGTTGGGAAATCGATTCCCGGCCAAAATAGGGTTGGAGGGCGGCGGGGATTTTCACCGTGCCATCGGGCTGTTGATAGTTTTCCAATAATGCCGCCATCGTGCGCCCCACCGCCAACCCGGAACCATTGAGGGTGTGAACAAAATCTGTCCCCTTTTGTCCTTGGGTTTTAAAGCGAATGCTCCCCCGTCGGGCTTGAAAATCGGTGCAGTTGGAGCAACTGGAAATTTCCCGGTAGGTATTGGCAGAAGGCATCCACACCTCCACATCAAAACAGCGGCTCGCACTAAACCCCAGATCCCCGGTGCAAAGTTCTAACACGCGGTAGGGGAGTTCGAGGGCTTCTAAAATGGCGGTGGCGTTCCCTAGCATTGTTTCCAGTTCCGCCTCGGAGGTGTCGGGATGAACGAGTTTAACCATTTCCACTTTGTTGAATTGGTGGAGGCGGATCAGTCCCCGCGTATCTTTGCCATAGCTCCCGGCTTCGCGGCGGAAACAGGGGGTATAGGCACAGTGGTAAATGGGTAGTTCGTTGCTATCGAGAACTTCATCCCGATAGAGGTTGGTGAGGGGGACTTCGGCGGTGGGGGTGAGCCAGAGGTCATCTTCGGCACAGCGAAAGCTTTCTTCGGCAAATTTGGGCAGTTGGCCGGTACTGGTGAGGCTGGTACTGTTGATCAGCATCGGAGGCATGACTTCGAGATAACCGGCGGCGGTTTGGCGATCGAGCATGAAGCTAATTAAGGCCCGTTCGAGGGCGGCCCCCGCGCCGATCAGGTTGACAAAACGGCTCTGGGCCACTTTCACCGCCCGTTTAAATTCTAAAATGCCCAAACTCTCCCCGATTTCCCAATGGGGGCGGGGGTTTTCCCATTGCGGTTTTAAATCATCACCCCAGCGGGCCACTTCGAGGTTTTCGGTTTCGTTGGCTCCGATGGGGGTCTGGTTGCTCGGCAGGTTGGGCAGAGAAAGTAAAATCGTTTCAATTTCCGCCTTGATCGCTTTTTCTTGGGGATCCAGTTTGGCTAGTTCGGCCTTAATCGCAGTCCCTTCGGTTTTGATCTGCTCAATTTCGGGGCCTTTCGGGTCTACACCGCTCTGGATTTTTTCCTTAATCCGTTTGGCGGTGGTGTTGCCCTGGGCTTGGAGGTTGGTGCGGGTGGTTTGCAGATCGCGCTGTTGTTGATCCAACTGGAGGAGGGCGGCGATCGCATAGTCCCCGCTGCGACGACTGAGGCGGTCTTGGACAAAATCCGGGTTTTCGCGAATCTGTTTGAGGTCGAGCATGGTTATCGGGAGCTTTAAGCTCTCTCATTTTAGCGGGCGATCGCCCTCCCCATTCCTTAACATTTTTCGCGTACTTTAGCTCCCTAGTCTTGTCTGATGCCCATAGAATAGAAAAGTAGAGAATCATCATGAGACAGGTAATCATGATGGCATGAGTGACTTTGATCGCCATCTTATCCAGGCCCGATGCACAGAAAAATTCCGCTGCACTTGATCTTAACGCTGCAATTTGTCCTCCAGGTTTTGGGAATTGTGGGATTGGTGGGATATTTTTCCTATCGCAGTGGTTCCGCTGCGATAGGGGACATTGCCCATCGCTTAATGACAGAAACGGGCGATCGCATTGTTGATAATTTTAACCATTACCTGAAAATTCCCTATCAGATCAACGAAAATAGTGTCAAAGAATTAAGGTCTGGTAAAATCAGTCCAAATGATCTCGATGAACTCCACCGCTATTTAATTTTAACCAAACAAAAATATCCCGAAGTCAGCACTTTATTATGGGGCAGCCCACAGGGAAATTTTTTATACGTTCATCTCATCACTCCCACGGAAATCCGGATTGGTTCCCCGACAATCCCGACTGACCTCCCGTTTTTAGGAGCGGGACATTCTGATCCACAAGATCCCACGCGCTTCCATAGTTACAGAATTACGCCAGCGGGGGAATTGGGAGAATACCGACAAACCGTAGAGAACATACCCGTACAGCAACGCCCCTGGTATCGTCAAGCCATCCAAGCGGGCCAACCCGCTTGGAGCCAACCATTTCAATTGGGAGTCACGAATCAACTCACGATTAATGCCGCTGCTCCCGTTTACGATCAGCAGCAAAATTTACTGGGGGTTTTTGGTGTAAATATTACCCTTGAACGTCTTGACAAATTTTTAGCGACGCTCTCGATCAGTGAACACAGTGAAATTTTTATTATTGAACGCAATGGCTTGATGATTGCCAATTCTATGGGGGAAGACTCTTTTACAATTTCTTTACCTGTTGCTGAAGGCAATGCAAACCCAGATCGGGGGAAATTTGAGCGGCGATCTGTCTTAGAGAGCGATCGCCCCATGCTCCGAGAAGCAGCCCAAGTTCTCCAGCAAAAATTGGGGAACTTTGCCGACATTCAAACCCCTCAAAATTTGACCGTAACACTGACAGATCCGAAGTTAGTCGAAACCTTAGGTAAATCTTACTATTTGCGCGTCATTCCCTATCAAGATCCCTATGGCTTAGATTGGCTGATTATTGCCGTTGTCCCCGCGTCGGATTTTATGAGGAATATCTATGCCAATGTGCAACGCACCCTCCTCCTCTGTGGATTTGCCCTGATCCTTTCGATTACGAGCAGTCTGTGGTTGGCGCGGCGGATTGTGCGATCGCTCTCTCGCCTCACCCAAGCGAGCCAAAACTTCATGACCCAAAAGCAGGATCAAGACATTCAACCCACTCGCATTGCAGAACTGGAAACCCTCTCCCAATCTTTTCAGGCCATGATGGTTGCCATCCAAGAAGCCGAAGTTCTCCGCCAAAACTATACCCAAGATTTAGAAAAGCAGGTGGCGCTGAAAACTATTGCCCTCACTGAAGCCCAGAGACTTGCCCATACCGGGAACTGGGAAGTCAATCTCAGGGATAACAGCGTCACCTGGTCAGACGAAGTTTATCGCATTCACGAAGCAGAAGATTATCCCCGCACATCACGGCCAGACCAGGAGATCCTGAAAATTCATCCCCAGGATCAAGAGCATTATCAACGTCATGTCATGGATCGAGTTCACTCAAACCAACCCTTTGATACGGATGTCAAAATTATTACCCATAAAGGCAATATTCGGTTTCTCCATATTCAAGGCCAGCCGATTTATGATCATACTGGTAAAGTCGTCAAATTTATCGGCACAACAACGGATATTACCGCTCGTAAACAAACGGAGCAGGCTCTAATTGAAGCAAAGGAAGCAGCGGAAGCCGCGAACCAAGCGAAAAGCATTTTCTTAGCCAATATGAGCCATGAACTGCGCACGCCTTTAAATGCGATTTTGGGCTATCCCACCCTTTTACTCAATAGTGAAAATCTTTCTGCGGAAGATCGCAGTTATGTGCAAACCATTGAACGCAGCGGTGAATATTTACTGTCACTGATTAACCAAATTTTAGATCTCTCGAAAATTGAAGCGGGGCGCATGGTGTTGAACATGGGCAAGCTTCAGCTTTATACCTTGCTGGCTGATCTGCAAACGATGCTGGAACCCCAAGCCCAAGCCAAAGGATTATCTTTGCAAATTAACAAATCCGCTGATCTTCCCAACTTGATTCAAACCGATGGCGTGAAGTTACAACAGGTGTTAATTAATCTCCTCAATAATGCGATTAAATTTACCCAAACAGGTAGCGTCAGCTTAACCATTGAAACCCTGGTTAAACAACAGACAAATGGGGGATCATCCCAGCAGCTACAATTTACAATTACTGATACAGGGGTAGGGATTGCCCCGGCAGAACTGGATAGTTTATTTGAAGCTTTTGTACAAACGGAAAGCGGTCGCAATAGTCATGTCGGGACGGGGTTAGGGTTGGCGATTAGTCAGAAGTTTGTGGCATTGATGGGAGGTGAGTTAAAGGTTGCCAGTACGGTGGGGCAAGGGACAACATTTATGTTTGATTTGGCATGGCAAGATTTACAAGAGCAGCCCCATCGTCAGGGTGACTCAGCCGTCATGGGTTGGCAATTAGCTACCGGAGAGCCATCCTACCGGATTTTGGTGGTGGATGATGTGGCAGAAAATCGAGAAATTTTACTCAAACTGTTAGAAAAGTGGGGCTTGATGGTGTTTGAAGCGCGGGATGGGGAAGAGGCGATCGCCCAAGTTCACCAACATCACCCCGATCTCATTTTTATGGATATTAAAATGCCCAAACTCAACGGCATTGAAGCGATTCAACGGCTTCATCAAGAAGCCTCAGACTCCATACCGAAAATGATTGCTTTTACCGCTAGTGCCTTTGAAGAGGATCGTCAAAATATTTTAGCGGCAGGCTGTGATGATTTTATTCGGAAACCGTTTCGACAACAGGATATTTTAAATTGTTTAACGGTTCATCTTCAGGCTCAGTTTATGCCAAGGGAATCGCTGGGTTTAGCGGCTGGGGTGGCTGTGCATCCTGAAAACCCCCAGGGGAATCAAAAGGAACAATCTCAACCGTTAAAAATTCTCGTTGCCGAAGATAATCTAGTCAATCAAAAGCTATTGTTCATTCATCTTGAAAAACTCGGCTATAAGGCTGATGTCGTTGCCAATGGTTTAGAGGTGCTTTATACCTTAGTTATGAATAGCTATGATGTGATTTTAATGGATATGGAAATGCCTGAAATGGATGGTATCACGACCACGGAAATGATCCGGCAAGATTTTCCGCCAGAGGTTCAGCCCTATATTATTGCGCTGACAGCCAATGATGATAGGGGCGATCGCCTCGCCTGTGAAGAGGCGGGGATGAACGACTATCTCACCAAACCCATTCAGCAGGAAAGATTAGGGACAGCCTTAGCCTCGGTTCCTCGGCGTTGCTGATCACTGGGGTTGTTGGGTCATGGGGGCGATCGCGCTGGCTCCTTTGGTCAGGGGGTTAAAGAGTTTTTCTAGTCCTGCTTGCGTAGCATAAAATGGGGTTGGGGGAGTTACTCCCGTTAGCCCTGTTCCGGCAATTGTAGCTGTTCAACCGATTAAAAAAGGGAAAGAATTGCAAGGTGTGATTAATATTACCCTCATGCTTAATGATATTAATCAGTTTCTCGATCAACTCAACCTTTCACCCCAAGGACAGGTCTTTATTATCGAGAAAACAGGGGAATTGGTAGCCACTTCTACATCAGAAGTTGTTGCACCGATTATCCGTGAGGGTAACGAGTATATTTTAACCCGTTTAGCTGCCACTGAGAGTAAAAATCTGTTAACGCAGAGGGTCGGGCAAGCGTTGCTGACGGAACAGCAAACCATACAGCCCGGTCAATCGCTGAATTTCCAATTTACGGCGGCTGTGCCTGATATTGAACATCAGGGTTGGTTGAAGCAAAAAGGCGATCGCCAACGCTATTTTGTCAACGTTACCCCCTACCAAAATGGCAAAGGCATCGATTGGCAGATTATTAGCGTTGTGCCTGAATCGGATTTTATGGCGGCCATTTATGCAAGCCTCCGCCGCACCCTTTTGTTCTGTGGCATTGCGCTGATTGTTTCGATTAGTAGTAGTCGTTGGATTTCCCGTCGGATCACGCGATCGCTCTCTCGCCTCACCATCGCTAGCCAAAATTTCATGACCAACAAACAGAATCCAGGGATTCAGCACACCCGCATTGCCGAACTGGAAACCCTATTCCAATCTTTTCAAGCGATGATGATTGCGCTTCAAGAAGCCGAAGTCCTGCGCCAAAACTATACCCGAGAGTTAGAGGAACAGGTTGCCCTCAAAACCATTGCCCTCACTGAAGCCCAAAAGGTTGCCCACATGGGCAGTTGGATATTTGATCCGAAAACTCAAACTGTTACTTGGTCAGAGGAACTTTATCACATCTATGAAGCCATCGATATGATGCCCACCCCTCGCCCCGACTTAACCGTTTGTCAACTGTATCTCCCCGATGAAGAGCATTATCAAAAATACGTCTTTGCCCCTTTTTTAGCAGGAGAACCTTTTGATACAGACTTACGGATTATCACGCAAAAAGGAAATCTCCGTTTTATTCATGCCCAAGGCCATCCCATTCGTAATCAAGCGGGAGAAGTGGAAAAGTTTGTGGGAACAATGACCGATATTACTAGCCGCAAACAGGTTGAAAAGGATTTAATTGAGGCAAAAGAGGCAGCGGAAGCCGCCAATCGAGCTAAAAGTATTTTCTTGGCGAATATGAGCCATGAACTACGCACGCCTTTAAATGCGATTTTAGGCTATCCAATGCTGTTATTGAGTAGTAATGATCTTTCGACGGAGGATCGCAGCTATATTAAAACTATTGAACGGAGTGGTGAATATTTACTTTCGTTGATTAACCAAATTTTAGATCTTTCTAAGATTGAAGCTGGGCGGATGATTTTGAATGTTGGTAAGCTTCAATTGCATCCTTTGCTTGAGGATTTAGAAACCATGCTTAAACCCCAAGCAGAAGCGAAAGGATTATCTTTGCAGATTCGCAAAGCTGCCGATCTTCCCAACTTAATTCAAACCGATGGGGTGAAGTTACAGCAGGTGTTGATTAATTTGCTGAATAATGCGATTAAGTTCACTCAAAGCGGTAGCGTTAGTTTACGGGTTGAACGGATTGTTAAAGAGTGGAGCGATGGTCAATCTTCCCAACGGCTACAATTTACAATTACGGATACGGGGGTGGGGATTGCCCAGGGAGAGATTGAGAATTTATTTGAAGCGTTTGTGCAAACGGAAAGCGGCCGCAATAGTAATGGGGGGACGGGTTTGGGGTTGGCGATTAGTCAGAAGTTTGTGGCGTTGATGGGGGGCAAGCTAGAGGTGAGGAGTGAGGTGGGGCAAGGAACAATGTTCACTTTTGATCTTGGCTGTGCAGATCTTGAAGTGCAACAAAATAACCTATTCTACTCGAAAAAAGTCCGCTGGCAGTTGGCGACAGGACAGCCCTCTTACCGAATTTTGGTGGTGGATGATGTGACAGAAAATCGAGAAATCTTAGTTAAGCTGTTGGAGCTTTGGGGTTTTACGGTTTTTGAGGCACGGGATGGAGAGGAGGCGATCGCCCAAGTTATCCAACATCATCCTGATTTAATTTTTATGGATATTAAAATGCCTAAATTAGATGGGATTGCAGCTATTGAATGTATTCGGAATCTGGGTTTAGATTCGCTGCCGAAAATAGTTGCTTTTACGGCTAGCGCTTTTGAGGAGGATCGTCAAAATATTTTAGCGGTTGGCTGTGATGATTTTATTCGCAAACCTTTTCAAACCCAAGAAGTTATCCATTGTTTAACTCGTCATCTTGATGCCCAGTGGATTCAGGCTGAATCTTGTCTGATTCCTTCTGGTTCTGGGGTTGATTTGGATCAAGCGGATCGCAATGATGTTCTGCCTGCGGGTCGGCCGTTGCGCATTTTGATTGCTGAGGATAATCCCGTCAATCAAAAGGTGCTGCTGATGCACCTTAAGCAATTGGGTTATAGTGCTGATGTGGTGGCTAATGGTTTGGAGGTGCTGTATACCTTGGCAACCCATACCTATGATGTGATTTTAATGGATATGCAAATGCCGGAGATGGATGGGATCACGGCAACCCAAATGATCCGCCAAGATTTCCCCCCATCGGTTCAGCCCTATATTATTGCGTTGACGGCTAATGACGATGGGGGCGATCGCCTTGCTTGTTTGGAAGCGGGGATGAATGCTTATTTAACGAAACCGATTAAGCAGGCTATCCTTGCTGAGGCTTTGTCCATTGTTTTTGATTCAACTGGAGAGAAAAGGTCATGAAACTATTTGTATCAATCAAGCGAAAACCGGAGGGCGAAAAATTTTTCGCCCCTACAGATTTACAAATTCGTAGGGGCGCAACCCTTGCACCTAAAAACCAAAGCGTAGGGTGCGTCAGACCGGATCAATCAACATTCCGCAGGTTGACAAATAATTAAAGAGGGGTAGAGCAATAACGCTCAACCAATAGTCCCAGCAGGTGCATGATCAGCCGTCGCTCCTCACTGAGATTACTAATCTGCCATTTCTCTCCCAACTTTACGAGGCGGCTCTGCCCCCCCCTGAACCCAAAGGCGAATCAGTTCCTTGGTATCATGGCCAGAACTGACGCGGATTTATAAAAAAGACTATGAAAATTGCCATTACCGGCGGGACAGGGTTTGTGGGGAGTCGTTTGGTGGAAAAATTGGCGGCGGCGGGCCATGAAATGATTGTGTTTAGTCGCGATCGCCTCAAAGCACAGCAGGTTTTCCCCCCCGATCGCTTCCCCACCGTCGAAATTGTCGAATATACCGCTAAATTTGCCGGCCCTTGGCAGCAAAAACTATCGGGCTGTGATGGAGTGGTGAATTTAGCCGGTGCGCCCATTGCCGATGAGCGATGGACGGCGGCTCGTAAACAGGAATTGCAATCAAGCCGCATCCAGGGGACAGCCCAACTCGTAGCAGGCATTGCCCAGGCTACTGTTAAACCCCAAGTGTTGATCAATGCCTCCGCCATTGGCTACTACGGCACCAGCGAAACTGCCCGGTTTACCGAAACCAGCCCCGCCGGCCGGGATTTCCTTGCCTCGATTTGTGTGGGGTGGGAGCGGGAAGCCCAAAAGGTGAAGGTTTCGGGGGTGCGGTTGGTGATTTTGCGTTTGGGGATTGTCTTGGGCAATGGGGGGGCGATCGCCCGCATGATCCCCCCCTTTAAGCTCTTTGCTGGCGGCCCCATTGGTTCGGGGAAACAGTGGTTTTCCTGGATTCATCGGGAGGATGTGGTGAATGTGATCCTTAAAGCCCTCGAAGATCCCCAAATGGCAGGGGTTTACAATGCCACCGCCCCCCATCCCCTACGCATGGGAGAATTTTGCCGGGTGATGGGGCAGGTGATGAATCGCCCCTCTTGGTTGCCCGTGCCGAATTTTGTCATTGATGCGCTGTTGGGGGATGGGGCGATCGTGGTTTTGGAAGGCCAGCAGGTGATCCCCCAAGGATTGTTAGATTTAGGGTTTGAGTATGAGTATGCTGAGGCGAAGGAGGCGATCGCCGAAATTGTTTAGGGATCCCCCCCTGCCCCCCCTTAACAAAGGGGGGTTCTGGAAATCTAACCCCCTTAAAAAAGGGGGTAGATTAGAACCATTATTATTTGCATAACCATGACCATTTGGATTAACGAGCAACTCGACCCCTCTGGGATGGTACACGCCTGCATTGCCTGCTGTGATCCACAGGCCGCCCAGGATTGCCATGATTCCTTTTTGAAGAACCTCACCCCCCAACAACAGGCCGACGGCTGGACAGCCCAAATGCGTACCGTTGAATCTTGGGACGATGTGCCGGTGAATTCCCTTAAACTCGCCTAAAGCCATGCGTTTTCTCCTCCTTTGCCTTTGTCTCCTCCTCACCGCCTGTAGCCCCAGCCTCGCCCAGGTGCGGCAATTTCTCCCCCTCAATATCGAATTTTTAGGGGCAATTCAACTCCCCTCCTTAGAATTTGCCGGGACAAGGGTCGGGGGCCTATCGGGGCTGACCTACGATCGCACCACTGGCCGCTTCTATGCCCTCTCCGATGACCGTAGCCAGCAGGCCCCCGCCCGTTTCTATACGCTGCGGTTAGATCCCCCTGAATCGGGGCAGGAACTCCCCTCAGGCATTGCGATCGAAGCGGTGACGTTGCTCAAAGATGCCCAAGGGCAACCCTTCCCCCCCGGTAGCCTTGACCCCGAAGACATCGCCCTCACCCCTCGCCATACCGTGATGATCAGCAGCGAGGGGGATATCAACCAAGGCATTGCTCCTTGGATTGGGGAATTTGACCTCACCACCGGCCAAGCCGTGAGCAATGTTCGTATTCCCGCCCGTTTCCTCCCCGCCACTCCCATCCGTGACCCCGACCCCCCCCACGGTATCCGCAATAATTTGGGTTTTGAGGCCTTGGCGGTACAGTGGACGGGCTTATCTGATCAAGACCCCTTTCGCCTCTTTACCGCCCCGGAATCCTACCTGAGCCAAGATCAGCGGCGCACCACCGAGGATCTACAGGAGCGGATTCGCCTGCTCCATTATGTGATTAACCCCATTGGCGATCCTGTCTTAGTCTCAGAAAACCTTTATTTATTAGAGCCGCCTTTACCGGGAACTGTGGCCCATGGTTTAAGCGCGATCGCCACCCTCGACACCGAAGGCTACTTCCTCAGCCTCGAACGCTCCCTTGGCCTCAGCGGCTACACCACCAAACTTTTCCAAATCGTGGCAGGCAATGCCACCGACACCTCCCGCATTGCCACCCTAGGGGGCGAACTCACCACCGTTCAACCCCTCCAAAAGCAATTGCTCCTCGATTTCACCACCCTCGGCATTCCCTTGGATAACCTTGAAGGGATGACCCTGGGGCCCCAGTTGGCCGATGGGAGTCAGATGCTTGTGGTGGTGAGTGATGATAATTTTAGGGAGGAGCAGGTGACACAATGCCTGTTTTTCCGGTTAACTAAAACTCAACCCTTTAGCCCATGACCCACTCCACAGATATCATCACCCTGGCCCGTTGGATGTCGGCAGACTTTAGCAATCAGGCGCAGGCCTATGAGAATCCGCCTTTTTATGCCCATATTCGCGTCTGTATGCGATCGCTTCCGGCCACGGGTTTAGAGGGAATCAGCTTAATTGTGGAGCAGGCCTATGACTATATGATTAATCGCCCCTATCGGTTACGGGTGCTGAATTTACAGGTGGTGGGGGATCATATTGAAATCGCCAATTATACCGTTAAGGAAGAAGCGGAATTTTATGGGGCGAGTCGGGAGCCGGAACGGTTGAAAACCTTGGGGGGCGATCGCCTCGATAAAATGCCCGGTTGTAACATGATTGTCCATTGGACGGGCCACAGTTTTAAAGGCAATGTGGAGCCGGGAAAAGCCTGTAAAGTGGTGCGCAAGGGTCAAGAAACCTATTTAGATAGCTCCTTTGAAATTGATCCCCAACAGTTCACCAGTTTAGATCGCGGTCGGGATCCCGTCACCGATGAACAGGTTTGGGGATCCGTCGCCGGGCCATTCCGGTTTGTGCGCTGGACAAATTTCGCCCATGAAATCCAAGGCTGATCCCCCCTAACCCTCCTGGCCCCAGTAGGGGCGAAAAATTTTTCGCCCCTCCGGATTTCGCCCCTCCGAGTTTCGCCCCTCCGGATTTCGCCCCTCCGGGTTTTAGCCGCCACAAAAAAAGCGGGCATTGTTGCCCGCGAGAGGATCAGGATGGGAGCGTTAACGCAAATAATCCGCTTCGGTTTGGGTTTGGGGCATCGCCAGTTCAAAATTAGAAGGATCACGGAGGAAGCGAGCCACTTCTGCCTCCAGGCGATGGATTAAATAGGGTTCGAGGGCGTTACTGTGGCGCAAACTGGCCAAGTAACCATCCATATAGATTTGGAGTTCACTGTAGCGATCGCCTCTCCGCCACAAATCCACCAAAGCATCAGTCAAACGCTGATAGTAACGAATACTGTGATTGTCAGTCAGCATGGTCTTCACCAGAACGCAATAAAAAGGGAGAAACGGGGCAGCAGGATTAAGTCGGGGTTGCGAAAAGACGATCGCAGATCAAGATCTCAGACAGGGGATCAAGGAATACCTCATCTCGACTGACGTAAAAATCGATCAACTGTTAAAGGGAGTTTATTATTTGTAATCCAAGTCTAGCCTATCCCACTAATGGAATGTTGCGTTAGGTTACAATTTTCCCACTGGCCCTGGGCGATCGCTTCCCGACATTCCCCAATCCCATCCTCAATCACCGGGCAGGATCCAGTTGAATCCCCCACCGTTCCAAGGTGATCCCTTGGAGTTCATCCAATTGGGTTAATGCGTTAAAATAATTAACCCTTTGGGCCAGTTCTCCATTGCGCACCGCTAACAGTTCCCGCTGGGCATCTTGGAGCCGAAAGGCATCTCCCTAGCCCGCCTGGATTAACGCCTCTTGGGCGGTGAGTTCTTGACTGGCTAACTCCACTTGGCGGCGGGCGAGTTGCAATTGCTCCCATTGCAGCCGGACTTGGCGAACTTGATTGGCGATTTCAATCCGGATATCTGTTTCCCGTTGGGCCAGGTCGTTTGCCAGTTTGAGGCAGCGATCCGACTCCGTTCAAAGGCTTCTTGGCGGCAGCTACGTTCCCCCAAGGGCTGGGTCAAGATTAATTGCGCTGTAAAATCCGACTGTTGGGCCGTAGCATCGGCATAGCGGGTTTCTAAATCCAATTGCCAGCGGCGAGCATGATCCGCTTCTTGAAGCTCAAGGCTGGCGAGATTGAGGGCGAGGAGGCTGGTGAGATAGTCCGGGCGTTGGGCGAGACTGACGGCGGTTAAGGCTTGGGGATCCAGTGCGATCGCCGCAGCTTCAAGGTCATCAGAAAGAGAAAACTAGATCAATAAAATAAATTGGACGAGAAAAGCCGCCCTGGAAGGGCGGGGCTTCAGACCCATTAGTTTTGGTAACGTTAAGAGAATTTGACCCGCTGCGATCGGGCTATTGATGTTGACTTCAATGCGATCAATGATGGCGGTGTTGTTGGCGGGTGAGGGTTTGGTGTCATGGTTTTGCGTTGGATTGTGGGATTAGGGCCAGAGCGATCGCCAAGCAAAATGGGGCAATACAAGCATCCGCCGCCAGCGCCAGGGTTCTTTATACAGGCGGTAGAGCCATTCGAGATGATTTTCCCGCAGCCAACGGGGGGCCCGCTGTTTTGTGCCGGCCCAAATATCGAAGCTGCCGCCGATGCCGATCCAGGTGGCCTGGGGGCAGAGGTGGCGGTGTTGGGCGATCCAATATTCTTGGCGAGGAACCCCAAGGCCAACGAGGATCAGATCCGGTTGCCATTGGGCTAATTGTTGGGCAAAGTCCCGTTGCTCATCGGGGTTTAAATAGCCGTGTTGGGTGTGGATCGTCAGGCGGGGGAAGCGCGATCGCCACCCTTGGGCCGCCACTTCCGCTACCTCCGGGGCTGCTCCAAAAAAGACGAGGGTACGGGGTTGGGCATCCCGGCCCAATTCCTCAATCAGTTGCGCTGCCAATTCAATGCCGGGGCAACGGTGCTGTTTTTTGCGCCGCAACCAGAGGTAGAAAATCACCCCCGCACCATCGGGGACGATCAGATCTGCACCATGGAGGATGGCGGCGAGTTCGGGGGTGCGCTCCGCCAGCATCGCCATTTCGGCGTTGAGCGTGATAATGTGTGTACCCGATTGGGGGCGCGATCGCCACCATTGGGCATAATCTGGGGATAAATGGAGGGGTAAACCCAAAACAGAAACCTTTTCAGGGGGGACAGGCATCTCTTGCATGGGTTGGGTCAACATAGGATCATCAAGATAGGCGATCGCGCAACGGTAGCTAAATTAACGTCAAGTTTAACCGATTGCCGGGGTAGGTAAAGGGGTTAAAACCCGTTTTTCCACATGGGGCATCGGTTGGGCCAGGTTCCGCCGCCATTGGCGAATTTGCCAGAGTAATTGCCAAGCCCGGAGGGAAAACAACGCCCCATCGGCTAACTGGAGGGCGAGGGTAAATTTTCGCTGTTTGAGGGCGGCTAAACTCCAGTGGAGTTTGAGGTATTGGGCGATGTGGTCAAAGGGGGGGCAATGGTGGTGGTGGTGGGGGGGGATGCGGTGATAGATGCCCTGTTTAAGATCGAGATGGGCGGTGAGGCGATCGCCTAAAGCCAAACGATGGTTATAGCCACCGGGCCAAATGGTGCGATAGGTCAAACATTGGTTAATAAACACTGCATCGCCATGTTCCGCTAGCTTCATCCAGGAATCAATATCATCGAAGTTAGTATCTAGATGGGAATCCCAGCCTTGGGTTTGGATAAAGGCATCGCGACGAAAAGCGACCTGTACCGGCGTACCAAAGGGAACCACATCGATCAGCATTCCGTAGTGAATATCCCCTTGGGGGATGGTGAACATTTCCCCCGGCCCGGTGATGGGGGTACGGGAGAGTTCTACCCCTTGAGCATTGACTTGGGCAGCTTGGCAGGAGCAGATTACCGCTGTCGGGCAAAGGGCGATCGCCTTTTCCATCTGTGCTAAACAATTGGGGGCCAAATAATCATCATCATCTAAAAGTTTAATCCAATCCCCTTGGGCGGCCTCAATGCCTCGGTTGACGCTGCGGGAATGGCCCTGATTGGTGTTGTTGCGCAGATAGCGAAACCGCGTTTCACTGGCCATCAACCCTTCACAGTAGGCCGCTGTCCCATCCTGAGAGCAATCATCCACCACCAGCACCTCACTGGCCACGGTCTGGTCTAGGGAAGTTTGAATGGCGCGTTTGAGCAAGTCGAGGCGGTTATAGGTGGTAATGACAACGGTGAACATAACAAAATGCGGAGTTATTGTGCAAAATAAACCTATAAAGAGGGCGATGGACGATGACGCGCCACTATTCTATAGCGTTTTCACTGCCCTGCGAACCTTGATTTTCAATGGACGATGGTGGCCATGACTGTATCGCGGTTGCCAGATGTCACTCGCTTAGAAAATGTTATAGCAATTTCTAGAGCCATGCGGTAAAAAGATCCCCCTCAATCCCCCTTAAAAAGGGGGAAGTAGAGTTCTCACGAGTCGCGAAAATGCTATATTATCGGTGGATAGAAACTATTTTTCAGGCAAGCCATGATTGCATTAACCGATAAATCTAAGCTCACACCGGAAGAGTATCTAGCGGCTGAAGAACAGAGTCCAGTGAAGCATGAGTATATTGATGGAGAAGTTTATGCGATGGCCGGCACAACAGACAACCACAATACAATTGCTCTTAATTTAGCAACTTTGATCCATAATCATTTTAAAGGAACAGATTGCCGGGTTTATTTTTCAGATGTCAAGGCTAAAATTGCAGCAAAGAACCGTTTTTATTATCCGGATTTGTTGGTAACTTGCGATGTGAGAGATCGGGAAACTTCAACCTATAAGAGTTTTCCAAAACTAATTATTGAGGTTTTATCAGATAGTACCGAAAAGTTTGATCGGGGTGATAAGTTCAATGATTATCAAGCCCTAGCCAGTCTTGAGGAGTATGTTTTGGTGAGCAGTCAGCATCAGCGCGTTGAAATCTTTCGCCGTAAGCATCAGTTTTGGCAATATCAAACCTATGATCTAGATCAGCCTAATTTTAAGTTAGAAACCATTGGTTTAGATGTGAAAATTGCCGATATTTATGAAGATGTGGTGCTGGAAAGCATGAGTGAAAATTCCATCCCGTAGGGGCGCAATGCTTGCGCCCTGATTGCTGATTGCTGAAACAAAACGCCACAGAAACCGAGTTTCTTGCATCCCCTCGTTTTCTGACTACAACTAACAGAAACTTGGTTTCTTATCCTCAGCTTAGAAACCGGGTTGTTTATTCCTTCTCGTTTTGGGCGGACATTTTGACAAAAACCCGGTTTCTCATTCACGCAAATAGAGGGTCAAAGGGTTTTGGGGGCAACGACACGAAAACCGATGTGGTGGGTGCATCTCCTAATTGAGATGCACCCCAAAAACCCGGTTTCTCATCCCCTCAGAAACCATCGGCTGAGATGATTCCCCTGTAGGGGAGCAATGCTTGCGCCCTGGTTGCTAAAACGACACACCACTGAAACGTTTTCCTCTGGACTTGCTACCATGGTAATTAAGTTCTGTGGAGACAAAACCGATGGATATCGTTCGCTTGATTTGTGCGATCTTTTTTCCTCCCTTGGGTGTTTTTTTACAAGTGGGGATCGCGGGGCCTTCTGGTTAAATATCCTCCTGACCCTGTTGGGCTATTTCCCTGGGGTGATTCATGCCGTTTGGGTCATTGCCAAAGAAGATTAAGGCTCACCTCCAGGGGAGGGGATTAGCTGATGGAGACTTTGGGGCGATCGCCCCCCACCGGCCGAGATAACCTCATCCCTTGGGGGGCAACGCCGCTATTACTGTGGAGGCGGAAACTAAAACTTAAACCCCGCAACCATAACCCCGGATAACGTCGCTCCAACCAAGGGCGCGATCGCCCCAACAACGCCGGAAACCAACCCCGAAAACACCAGGCAATTAACGCATCTAACCCAAACCAGAAATAACTCCCCAACCACCGGAGGAAATCCTTCGCCCCCGCTTGCTCCCAAATCCAGACCACCAAGCGGGGGTTCATTTGCGCCGCTTTCAAGGCTAAACCGTTAAACGTCCACCAACTAAAACGGTCTTTAATAAACGTATCCGCCACCGCTGGCGGTTGCTCCGCCAACAGGCCGAAAAAGGTATTCAGCATCGCATTCACCCGCTGAGGCGGTAGGGTTTTCCCCGTTGGAACCATCATCCCTTTAGAAAAGAGCCAAGTGACAGCGGTATTGCTTTGGTAGGCGCGGATTTGGTTCAAATCCCCAGCGGTGAGCAGATCATGGGTGAGGGCGGTATCTAATAGCGTTGTGAGACGACCCAAATTGCGCACCAAAGAGCCAAAGCCCGTAAACACAAGGGGCGATTGTAACGAGGCCGCATCCCCAATGGCCAGGACGCGATCAAAAGCCACAGTGCGATCGCCCCCCCCTACACTGAAATGCCCTGGAATATAGCCAAACGTCGGTTTTTTCCACACCAAAGCATCCATGTCACAGCGGCGATACTCCGGCAAAATTGTGAAAAAGTCCTCGTACATTTCCAACAGTGAGCCGGGATTCTCAGGGTGGACTTGGTGGTAATGGAACAGATACACCGTCAGATCATCCCCCTCAACGGGGAATAATTCCCAAATCAATTGCCGCCCCCGCGAAATATCGCCATGGGAATGAAGCACGTCCCCATAGTCAGGATTCCACACATCAGCACTAATCCCCGATAACACCGCCCCCACCGTCGGACAAACACTATCAAAGGTGCGATCGCCATTCAACTGCCAAGCAATGGGGGAAGCCGTCCCCATTGCATCCATGAGTAAGCGGCCCGTTGCGGTTGGGGTTTTCCCGGTGACGCGATGGGTGAGATGAACTTGCACACCATTGGGGGCCACATCAACGCGGTTAAATTCCGTTTGATCCCAAATTTCTCCCCCCGCTTGGCGCAATTTCTCCCCACACAAATGCAGCAATTTTTCAGAATTGATCGCAATATTTAACACCGTCGGCGTGTGCAGCACTTTCGCCTTCAAATGGGGGGGATTGTTACCATCAAAAAACTTATTAAACCCATCTTTATATTCACGGGCAATCAAGGTTTCAAATTCCGCCGCCGTGAATAATCCCAAATCAATTAAATTTTGAAATTCCCCCCGTGAGATATTCCATTCCCGGTGCATCCGCCCAAAGGCGAGCCGCTCCACCAATAACACCCGATAACCCCGCTGGGCCATCACGGCAGCATGGATCACCCCCAAAGCCCCGCCAATGTAGATCAAGTCATAATCGGCAGGCGTGGTAATCCCTTCACCCTGGCGAAATACCACCTGCGGCGGCTGTTGGGGTTGGCGCACATTATCCCGCCACCGTTTTTCCCACCAATAGACCCGTTGGAGATCCAGTTCCCCTTGGGGCATTTTGCGGAAGAATTTCACCGTTTGGGGGTAATGGGGGGCGAGGGCGGTGAAAATATCGGTTTTGCTCAGATCAAGTTCCGGCAACGTTGGGTAGGTGAGGGGAAAGGCGGCGCGGATCGCGGCGGTGAGGTGGCAGGCGATCGCCCCCGCCCCCGCAATCCGACCCGTTCCCCATTGGAACATTTTTAAATAGGTGGTGCGCTGTAAAGACCAAAGGGCGATCGCCAACCTCACCCCAGGCTGTTGGGGAAACTGCACCTGTACCCCCGTGGGAACCGCCACCCGCTCACCTTGGGGGGGTTGCCAATCATTTTGTAGCCAAGCGATGGCGCGATCGGTGTCAGGGGTGGGGATTTCAAGGTAGAGCAGTTCTTGCATCAGGATATGGGGGAACCGAGCCGGGTAAAACAATCAAAGCGTGAGCCATTGTTGACTCAGCAACATCGGGGTTATGCTTCACATAGTTTAATAGAATTAACGATCATTTTTAAAATCGTGACAGCGGGAGCGAAAATCTCCCCAGGCATCCACCACCCTGAGGGCAACAGCCGTGAATGGTAAACCCACCGCATTAATTACCGGCGCATCCAGTGGCATTGGTGCGCAATTGGCCCAGGTTTTTGCCCGCCATGGCTATGATCTGGTCTTGATCGCCCGGAGCGGGGCCCCCCTCAATCACCTGGCGGAAATTTTGGCGACGCAACATCAGGCGGCGGTGAAGATTCTCCTCCATGACCTTTCCCACCCCAACGCTCCAGAGGTGATCGTCGCCCAACTTCAGCAGACGGGGATTGAAATTAATATTTTGGTGAATAATGCCGGTTTTGGCTCCTATGGGCTGTTTGCTGAAACCGATGGGGGCCTGGAATGGCAGATGATGCAGGTGAATATGGTGGCGCTGACGCAGTTAACCAAGCTGTTGCTGCCGGGGATGATTGAGCGGGGATCGGGGAAAATTCTCAATGTGGCTTCAACGGCGGCCTTTCAGCCGGGGCCTTGGATGGCGGTGTATTACGCCACGAAGGCCTATGTGCTGTCTTTTTCTGAGGCTTTGGCGACGGAACTGCGGGGTACGGGGGTGACGCTGACGGTGCTTTGTCCGGGGCCGACGGCTTCGGCGTTTCAGGGGCGATCGCAGATGGATCGCTCCAAAATTATCCACAACTGGGAGTTAATGAGTGCGGCGGTGGTGGCGGAGTTTGGTTATCGCGCTCTGTTTGCGGGGCAGGTGATTGCCATCCCCGGTTGGCAAAATCGGTTCTTGGCTTGGGGGGTGCGGTGGTTGCCTCGGCGGTGGGCCTGTGGTTTGGTGGCCCAGATGCAGGCTCCCGCTCCTGAAGCTGCAAGTTCGGAATTTATGGATCCCCTCTAGGGGCGAACCCCTAGCGCGTTGCAAAATGGTTCAACCCAATGCTGCTCCACACCGGACTTCAGTCCGCAACAGGAACGCGGAATTCCCCTGAAGAGAGGTATCTATCGATACAACATCAACGGGGGGAACTGCCTATCGTTAGGACAGGGGTATCGCCAATCCTCTGGGAATCCATTTCAGCTTTCTCGATCTTGGGATCACATCTAGCCCTCCACGTCCTACGCCTTACCGTTTGTGAAACCCATCCGGTTTTGAGCCTGCGATCGCGATCAGCCCTGCCAAGCGTTATGTTGCGAATGAATGAGAGCCATTGCGTTGAACTCAATTTAGAACTGGCCTGTTTGGAACAGGTGCGATCGCCCCTCCTCTTATTTGATGCGGTTCAGGGCCGGGTCTTTTGGGCCAATCGGGCCGCCCGTCTGCTGTGGGAAATTCCCCTCCAAGCCAATCTCCAGCGTCCCCGCTGGCAAGAACGCTTTCCCCTCGCCCTCTGGCGGCAGATTTACCACCAAACCCAAGGCCATCCCGTGACGGCGGCGTTACGCTTGATTCCCCAGGATCCCGCTTCTACCTTGCAATGCGCCTACGTTCGCCTTGAGCGGCAGGCAGTGGCGGCTGTTGGGAAGGCGATGGGCAATCGCTTTCCCCTTGCCCCGCTGCTCATTGAGGTGCAGCAACATCTGCCCCCCCTCACCTCGTCAGCAACCGCAAGCCGTGGCCAGCAATCCACTGGATTTGATCCGGCTTCCCCCTCTGCCCTTAATGCTATGACCTCCCATCCGGATCAGCATCTACGCCGCTACCAACATATTCTCGGCATGATTGCGACGGCGCAACCCCTCCCCAAAATTCTCGAACAGTTGCTGTGGATGGTGGAGCAGCAGGTGGCGGGGGTGCGGGGGGTGATTCTGCTTTTGGATGGCCGTCAGTCCCATTGGGAGCAGGGGGTGGCGGTGAGCTTACCGCCGGATTATTGGGCGATCGCCGGGATGGATGCTCACACCCCCCTTGCCCACAGTAGCCTCCTGGCCAGCATCACCACCCGCCACAATCAGCCCATTCTCGCCCTCAATCTCCCCGATACCGAAGCCCTCCCCCATGAGCAACAGGTTGCCCGCCACTACGGGCTACACCATGGTTGGGGGATTCCCCTGCGTTCTTCCCAGGGGGATAGTTTGGGGGCTTGGGTTTCCTACGCAGACAGCACCGAAGCCCTCACCGCTGCCCAAGGGGTGATCACCAATTGGGCATTGTGTTTGGCGGAAATTGCCCTCGATCATGCGCGATCGCACCAAGCCATTCAACAGGCGGAAGCCAAATACCACAGCATCTTTGAAAATATCGGCATTGGCATTTTTCAAACCACCCCCGATGGTCACTATCTCCACGCCAACCCCGCTTTAGCGACAATCTACGGCTACAATTCCCCCGCCGAACTGATCCGCGTCCTCACCAATATTGGCGATCAACTCTATGTAGACCCCCACCGCCGCCAACAGTTTACGGAGTTGCTCCATACCAATGGCCGGGTTTCTAATTTTGAATCCCAGGTCTATTGCCGTGATGGGGGGGTGATTTGGATTTCTGAAAATACGCGGGCGGTGCGGGATAGTAACGGCACGTTGCTGTATTACGAAGGGACGGTGGAGGATATTACTGCCCGCCGCATTGCTGAGGAAAAACTGTTTCATTCGGCGCTCCACGATACCCTCACCGGGCTACCGAATCGGGCCTGTTTGTTGAATCGCCTCCAGCGGGCTATTACCCATCCCCCTGAGGCTGGCGAGTATGCTTTACTGTTCCTCGATTTGGATCGCTTTAAGGTGGTTAATGATAGCCTGGGCCATTTGATTGGGGATGAATTGCTCAAAGCCGCCGCCCAACGGATTCAAAGCCAACTGGAAGGACAGCACACCGTTGCCCGCTTAGGGGGGGATGAGTTTGCGATTATCCTTGCTCCCATTGCGGGGGTGGAGGCGGCGATCGCCATTGCCCAAGGGATTTTAACGGAGTTTGAGCGGCCGTTCCAAATTCGCCAGTATGAAATTTTTACGGCGGTGAGTATCGGTATTGCCATGGGCCAACCCAGTTATCAACAGCCGGAGGATATTCTCCGCGATGCGGATTTAGCGATGTATCAAGCCAAGCGGCAAGGGGTGGAGGGCTATCAGGTGTTTGTCCCCCAAATGCAGACCCACAATTGGCAGCGGTTGCAGTTAGAAAATGATCTGCGTAAGGGGTTAGAGCGGGGGGAATTTCACCTGGTTTATCAACCGATTGTCGATGTGAAAACCCATCACCTTTATGGGTTTGAAGCCCTCCTGCGGTGGCAACATCCCCAACGGGGGTTAATTGCCCCCACGGAGTTTATTCCCATTGCCGAGGAGACGGGGCTGATCCATCCTTTGGGATGGTGGGTGATTGAGCAGGCTTGCCAACAGTTAAACCAATGGCAGGCGCGGGATTTGTTTGTGAATGTGAATCTTTCTTTGGTGCAGTTACAGGAGGCGAAATTCGTTGAAAAGTTAACGGCCATTTGTGAACAGACCCATATTCAACCCCAGCAATTAAAGTTAGAAATTACTGAAAGTTGTTTGTTGACGGGAACCTATGGGGTGGGCGATCGCCTCAAGCAAATTAAAGCCCTCGGCTGTGGCCTCTGTATTGATGATTTTGGCACGGGGTATTCTTCCCTGAGTCGGCTCCATGAGTTCCCGGTGGATACGCTCAAAATTGACCGGGCTTTTGTTCAGGAAATTGATAGCGATCGCCTCAAAATTGCCCTAGTGAAAACGATTATGACGTTGGCGGATAGTTTAGGGATGCAGGTGGTGGCTGAAGGCATCGAAACCCAAGCCCAATGCCGCCAACTCCAACAACTGGGCTGTACCCACGGCCAAGGCTATTATTTCTCCCCCGCCCTCAGCCGAGAAACCGCTACCATTTGGGCAAAGGGGCAATTTCCCCCCTTCGCCAATGCTTCTTAAGCGGATAGTCACACACAAGAAACACCTCCTCCTCCAAACTCCCAATGCTTGGTAAGCAACAGATTCAGCAATCCATGGCAGAAATCACTCCATCCATAGCACCAGCAGATCAAGAAATTGTGTTAACGTTCCGCTCCCGTTTAGAGACAATGATCCCGATTTTGGATTTGCGGGTTTTTGGCTCACGGGCGCGGGGGGATGCCAGCGAAGATTCCGATCTTGATCTGTTTATTCAGGTCGAAATGCTCGATCGCCCCCTGCGAGACTCTATTCATGATCTAGCCTGGGAAGTTGGTTTTGAGTACGATCGCGTCATTTCTACGTTTGTGGTTACGGCAACCCAAGTCCAGGAGGGAGCAGTGGGGGCCAGTCCACTCTTGGCTAAGGTATTGGCGGAAGGGATCAAAATATGAGCGATCGCCAGCTACAACTTTTGGTTCAATACCGCTTCATTCAAGCTAAAGAAACGTTGAGAGAGGCAGAAATCTTGCTGAATCAATCTGCATTTCGTGGTAGTGTTAATCGCTCATACTATGCGATGTTCTATGCCGTTTCTGGACTGCTAGCGACGTGAGGTTTGGGTACATCCAAGCACAGCGGTATTATTAGCTTATTTGATCGTGAGTTTGTCAAAACAGGGATTTTGCCTAAAGCATTGTCCCGAAGTTTGCACAAAGCATTTGATCAACGACAAGCAAGCGACTATGGCGAGATGCTCATACCTGATCAGGAGCTTGCAGAGCATCTTTTAGCTCAGGCATGGGAGTTTGTTGATGAAATTAAAAGACAATTGATAAGGGTAGGATTTGAACTGTGAGCTAGCAAAGTCCAAGGCCGCCAACTCCAACAACTGGGTTGTACCCACGGCCAAGGCTATTATTTCTCCCCCGCCCTCAGCCGAGAGCTACCATTTGGGCAAAGGGGCAATTTCCCCCTGGCCAATGCGTCCTAAGGCCGGGGCGATGAAAATCAACTCCTCAGCCTGAGAATTTTGTGCGGTTGATTAGGATAGAGCCAGGAAAAAAGACCCAATCCCCCTGGGGAATTCTGAGCAACCCAACACAAAACCATGACTGAGCAACACCTTTTAGATGTTTTCCCCCCACAGGAAAACGCCGATGCCCTGAAACCCCTACCCCTCCGGGGGGGACAAAGTAAACTTCTCAGCGCCACCCTTGACCCCACGGATTTAAGACTGCTACGGGTCAATCCCGCCTTGGCACAATTGTGCGACCTGCCGGAACAGGGGGAGGATTTAAGCCAACAACTCATCCATTTATTTGATCTCTGTCCCAAAAGCGCCATGCCGGATCTCCATGCCCTGCGGCAGCGGTATGTCTTACCTCTGATTTTGCGGGATGTGGTGGCCATTACCCCCCAGGATTGGCGGCTCTGGGATGAACCGCAAATCCTCACCCTCACTAGTCCCCACTACAGCGAACCCCGTCACATTCAATCTTGGTTCCGTTGGGAACAGTTGCAGGCGGAACGCATCGACCCCAACTATGATGAACTGGCCCATCTGGATTTACAGGAACCCGCCCACCTCTCCCAAGAATCCCTAGAGGCCCGCATTGCCTGGGATAACTACCGGATTAGCGGCGAACTGCTTTGGGAGGGCATTGATATCACCCCCCAGGAAACCCTCCGTCGCCTCACCTATCAGTTGATGGATTTGGGGCCGCGCATCTTGGCTCCGGAACATTTGGGGGCCTTGGCGGCGGGGGTGCGATCGCTCTTCCAAGCGGAAACCCTGTTAATTTTCACGCTCAAGGGGGAGCAGGGGCAACGGTTATGCCTCCATAAGGGGGAGAGTCAACCCTTACCCGCCCTGGCGTTAAGGGATTTGGAAGATTCCCCCGTGGTGCGGGCGTTGCAGGCGAAACGGGTGTGGAATGTGCCGGATTTAGCCAGCGATGCCCCGACGGTGTTTGAAACGGATTTGTTAGCCCAAGGTTGCCGCTCCTTGTTGCTGATTCCCATTCATGGCAACGGGGACAGGATTACCTCCGGTTTAGGCGTGGTGGCCTTGGGGGGAGCGCATCCCCATCAATATGATCAACTGGATGCCTTCTATGCCGAGCAGTTAATTCCCCCCCTGCGCCTAGCTTTGCAACCGTTACCCCAGACGAAGCTGGCGCGGGTACATCCGGCGGTGGAATGGCGCTTTTTGCAGGAGGCGGAGCGGCGGGGGGCGGGGTTGCCGCCGGAGCGGATTGTGCTGCGCAACCTTTACCCCATGTATGGGATGTCGGATATTCGCGGCTCTTCCCAGGAGCGAAACCGGGCGATTCAAGCGGATTTGTTGGCGCAGTTTAATTTGGCGCTGGGGGTGATTGACCGGGTTTATGCCGAGCAAGATGTGGCATTTTTGGGCCAATTGCGTTTGGATTTAGAAACCTATCGCGATCGCCTCTCCACCGATATTCAAGCCGAAGATGAGGTGACGGCCTTTGATTATTTACTCACGGAACTCCACCCCTATTTTGACTATTTTGCCCAGGTGAGTCCGGGGGCAAGACAGGCGATCGCCCTTTATCGCCAAGCCTGCGACAATCCCCACCATTGCATCTATACCGCCCGCGATCGCTACGATCAAGCCGTCCAAACCATCACCCAAACCCTCCGGCAATGTTGGGATCACTGGCAAACTCGAATGCAAGGTATTTTACCCCACTACTGTGATACCGAAGTGAGCGATGGCATCGACCACATGATCTATGTAGGGAGTGATATTGCTCCCCGCTTTTCCCCCTTCCATCTCCACAGTTTGCGCTATGAACAATTGCGGGCATTATGTGCTTGCGCCCGTAGCTGTTTACAACCCGATCCAGCGGCACAAGTTCCCCTCCAAGTGACACATTTACTCTTAGTGCAAAATATCACCGTCGATATTTTTCACGATGAAACCACCGAACGGCTTTTTGATGTGATGGGAACCCGTGACACCCGTTATGAAATTGTTAAAAAACGCATTGATAAAGCCCTTGATGCCACTAACGGTAATCGCATTACCCAACCAGGGATGCTCACCCTCGTCTATTCCACCGAATCAGAATGGCGCGAATATCGCCATTATGTGCGCTATCTTCAACGGGAGGGCTGGGTCAGTACCGAGGTGGTAATGGGGGAAGTAGAGCCGTTGCAAGGGATTACGGGGTTAAAGTTTGCCCGGCTGACGGTGCTGCCGAGTGAATCAATCACTTAAGCGCTGTGTAGTCAAACAATTCTGATTGCGATTGTGACGATCAACCTGGGCATTTTGAGGGTTAAAATTCCTGATGAATATGTTAATCTCATGGATCTTCAACCACAATGCCCTCGCCCGATCACACCGGGCATTCACGCCCCAGGAATACGGTATGGTCTCAACACAGTCTGATGAACGCATCTCATGGCTCAAGTTTATCTTTCGGATCAAAGGCTCTGTTATCCCGGCGATTTTTCCCAGAGTCCTGGCCTGTTTTCTATTCAGTTTGGTGATCTCCGCTTTGTATGCTCAGGGTGTACCGATCTCCCTTCCCATTGAAAGCCTGATCCCCAGCATTGTCCTCGGTTTACTGCTGGTGTTTCGCACCAATACCTCCTATGAGCGGTTTTGGGAAGGGCGGAAACAATGGGGGGGGATCTCCAACACCGCCCGTAACCTAGCCCGCCAAATCTGGGTTTCCATTCCCACCCCTTCCCTGGAGGAACAGGAGAAGAAGTTAATCGCGACCCGCCTCCTGATTGCCTATGCTGTGGCGACAAAACGCCATTTACGCAGTGAGAGTCCAATTAACCCTGAAATGGAAAACTTAATGCCGCAAGCTTGGTGTGAACGGCTGCAAAATACCAGTAATCCGCCGCTAGAAATTATCTTTTGGATTGGCAACTATTTACAAACCCAAGCCGATAATAATCGCCTCAATCCCTACCAACTGAGCAGTATGTTTAAGCTCTTAGATGTAATGGTAGATGCCCTAGGCGCGTGCGAACGAATTTTAAGAACACCCATCCCCCTAGCCTATTCGATTCATCTGAAACAACTCATCCTCCTCTACACCCTTGGGTTGCCCTTCCAAATGGTGGCTAAATTGGGCTGGTCTACGGCTTTGGTGGTGGGGTTGGTGGCCTTTACTGTGTTTGGGATTGAAGAAATTGGCATTGAAATTGAAAATCCCTTTGGCTATGATCAAAATGATTTACCCCTTGATCGCATCTGTCAAAACCTTCAGAAAAATATTGAAGACATGATCACCTTAGCCCCTGAAGTGCAAAAGCTCCAAGGCTATCCCTCTTTGGAGAAGGTGGATCATGGCCCTGCATTGGGGCCATTGGATATCGATCCGGTTTAAATGGGGGGGGCGATCGCCTAATCGCCCCCAAAGGCCGTATGGTAGGGGAAAACATCCTGTTGATTGATTCCCCATGTCTCGCGCCAGAGCCTTACAGTACTACCTCCTCACCCGGATTCTCCTTGCGCCCCTGATGCTGTGGACAATCGTCTCCATCATCTTCTTACTGCTACGGGCAACCCCCGGCGACCCCGCCGATGCCATCCTCGGCAACCGCGCCCCCGAAGCCGCCAAGCAAGCCCTCCGGGAACAGTTAGGCCTCTCTGACCCCCTCCCCATCCAATACATCACCTACCTCCTTCAACTACTGAGATTAGATCTTGGTACATCGATCACCAGTCGCGGCCTGCCGGTATGGGATGTGATTTGGGATCATTTTCCCGCCACCATAGAACTGACGTTCTACGGGATGCTTATAGCCGTCGTCCTAGGGGTGAGCATTGGGATGTTTGCGGCATCCCGCCCCAATACCGTTTTTGATGCGGGTGGGCGACTGTTTGGAATCATCACCTATTCCCTCCCCCTCTTTTGGATGGGCATGGTCTTTCAACTCATTTTCGCCGTCCAACTCAAATGGTTCCCCCTCGGAACCCGTTTCCCCATCAGCACCACCCCACCCCCCCAAATCACCGGCCTCTACACCCTCGACAGTCTACTTACAGGTCACTGGAGCGCATTATTCACCGCATTTCACCACCTCGCCCTCCCCTGCTTGTCCTTAGGTTTATTGCTCAGTGGCATTTTTGAGCGGATCGTGCGCGTGAATTTAAAGCAAACCCTACGGGCGGACTATGTGGAAGCGGCCCGGGCGCGGGGCATTCCAGAGGGTCAAATTCTCCGCAACCATGCATTAAAAAATGCCCTGATTCCGGTGATTACGGTGTTGGGGTTAACCTTTGCGGCTCTCTTGGGGGGAGCAGTATTAACAGAAGTAACGTTTTCCTGGCCCGGTTTAGGGAATCGGCTCTATGAGGCGATTTCCCTGCGGGATTACCCCACGGTGCAGGGCATTATGGTGTTTTTTGGCGTGATTGTGGTGATTGCGAGTATTGCGATCGATGCGGTGAATGCCTATATCGACCCCCGTATTCGCTATTGAGGGTTCATTATCCTAGAAGAGTTCCCCATTTCCCATTCCCCATGAATCCCGTTGATTACCTTCGCATTAGCCTGATCGATCGCTGCAATTTTCGTTGTCAATACTGTATGCCGGAGGGGGAGGAGTTGGCCTATGTGCGTCGTCAGGATTGGCTGACGATCGCAGAATTGCTAATACTACTAGAACAGGTGTTTATGCCTTTGGGGTTTCGGAAGTTTCGCCTTACCGGGGGGGAGCCGTTGCTGCGGCCTGAAGTGGTGGAGGTGGTGGGGGCGATCGCCTCCCTCCCTCAAACCGAAGATATCGCGCTGACCACCAATGGGTTTCTCCTCGCCCCTTTAGCAGAACCCCTCTATCAAGCCGGTTTGCGGCGGATCAATATCAGCCTCGATTCCCTCGATCCGGATACCTTCGAGGCGATGATTGGCAATGGGGGGAAAAGCCGCTGGCCCCAGGTTTGGGAGGGGATTCAAGCGGCGCAGCGGGTGGGGTTTGCGCCGTTGAAGTTGAATGTGGTGGTGATTCCGGGGGTAAATGATCATGAAATTGAGGATTTTGCGGCCCTTACCCTCGATCGCCCTTGGCACGTCCGGTTTATTGAGTTTATGCCCATTGGTAACGGCTCCCTGTTTGGCGAGCGGGCTTGGGTTGCTTCGGCGGAGTTACGGCGGCGCATTGGCGATCGCTGGGGCCTCACGACTGGCCAGGTGCAGGGCAATGGCCCGGCGGATGTATTCCAAATTCCCGGCGCGGTGGGAACGGTGGGGTTTATTAGCCAAATGTCGGAATGTTTTTGCGATCGCTGCAACCGGATGCGCCTTGCCGCCGATGGTTGGCTCCGCCCCTGTTTACTCAATGAAACGGGGCAGATCAATCTCCGGGATGCATTGCGCAATGGCGTTCCCATTGAGGAAATTTACCAACAGGTAGCCGCTCTCCTCGCTCATAAACCTGAGATCAACTTCCAAGCCCGCGAATCCGGCACAACGGGAACCTATAGCCGCACCATGTCCCAAATCGGCGGCTAGGGATTCGCCCCCCAATCCGGCTCTAGGCCCGCTGCCCGCAGTTGGGCTAACAGTTGCTCAGTTTTGCGGCGTTCTGCTTCGGCTTCCCGCTGGGCTGCTTCAGCCCTTTCATGTTCCTGTGCCGCCCATTCCGAACCGAACAACAGCAAATTGCCCCCTTCATCCCACCATCGTAACCAGTAGCCGGTACGCTCCTGCCATGTTCCTTCCCAAACCCCTAGGGCTAAGTTCAATTCAGGAATCCAATAGCGCTCCTCAATGCTATCCTCCCGCAACTGATACCGCCCCCCTTCGAGGCGATAGACTTCCAATCGGGGCGCATCCGGCTCGAAAATGATGTAGTGGGGAACCTGCAACACCTGCTCATAGAAAAACCATTTTCCCGGCGGGTAGGTGGGTTTGGTGGAATATTCCCCCCCTTCCGTATGGGAAATAAATTCCATCACCACCGTAGGCGTATCCCCCTGAATCCGGGGGGTATAGCTGCGATTGATCACGTCTTTCGGGACAGTCACTTGGGGAATATAGAACCAATCCGGGGCCTTAATCACCAGCTTGCCGTTGACAGTGGCACAAATGCCATAGTTGGTTCCGGTGATTGCCATTTCCGGGATCCGGTGGGCTGTGCTGAGAATTTCGTTTAAAGCGCTGGCTAAGGCGGGTTGAGTGCGATGATTTAGGGGATCATCAGGGAGAATGTAGTCGTCTGGGAGGAGTTCCCAAGTAATGTTTAAGGGGCGAAAGGTTGTCACCATGGTTTAAGTTTGCCTCCATGCAATAATCATCAGAAATTCACTGCGCTATCGGGGATCGGCGTGGGGGCGAAAAATTTTTCGCCCCGACATCAATGGTACGATCTGCGGATTTCGTCTCGTCCCAAAATTAGGGCAAATCCGTTTGACAGGTTTGCCAGGTGGCGATCGCCCCCACCACTTCATCAATGGCTGCCCGCTGTGCCTGTACCGATGAGGTAGCCCCATTCAGCATCACCGCAAACACCCAAGGCTCCCCACCTTCAGGCTGTAAATAACCCGATAGCGTCGAAATTCCCGTCATTGTTCCCGTTTTGGCATACACCCCCAAGGCAGGATTGCGGAACCGATTCCTCAATGTGCCACTTTCGCCCCCTAGGGGTAAAGAAGCCCGAAACACATCGGCATATTGGTGCTGCCCTATGGCTTGCAACAGTTGCAGCACTGCCGCCGGACTGAGGAGATTTTGGCGGGATAGCCCGGAACCATCCACCCAACGATAACCCTCCGGATCAACCCCCAAAGCCGTCAGGATCCCCGTCGCCGTTTCCACTGACCCCAATTGTTGCAGCAACGCCTCCGCTCCCAGATTATCACTGGGCTGATTAATCCTTTCGATCAGTGCTGCCAAGGGGGGAGAGGTGAAATAATCCTGGGGGATGTGATCCACTGGAGGATCGCTCACCAACGTTCGCCCCACGGTGATCCCTGCCTGATTTAACGCCAAGCGGAACGTATCGAGGAAATAGGCTGTGGGGTCTAACACCGCCATTTCTAGAGAGGTGGAGCCACCATTAACGGGCAAGCCCCCGGTGAGGGTTAAGGTGGGTTGGCCAAAGGTAGAGGCGATCTCCACCCGCGCCCCCTCATCGCTTACCGTCGTCGTCAAATTTTGCCCTTGCCATTGCCCCAACGCGGTGAGATCTTCACTCACCACCTGCACCGGCTGACCCAATCCCTGGGGCAACAGCGTCACCCGAAAAGCATTGCCATTTAAAATGACCCGATTCACCGCCGCCCCATAGTAAAAGTTAAGGTCAGCCTGCTCCCAAGTGGGGGGGCGATGGGTATGAGCCGGGGCATCATCGACGCTGAGGACTTGAATTTCCCGCACCCCTTCACTGTGGAGACGTTGGGCAAAGGCTTGTAAGTCAGCGGTGGTGAGGCTGGGATCGCCCCGGCCGGAAATATGCAGTTGGGTTAAAGTGGGGGCAGTGCCGTAGCGGTGAATGGGGGTGAGAATTTGGTAATCGGGGCCCAGGGCTACCAGGGCAGCGGCGGTAGTGAGGAGTTTAACGTTGGAAGCGGGAACTCGATAGGTTTGGGCATCATGCTCATAAATCGGTGCATCCCCCAAGGGCGCAACGACAATCCCCCATTGCGATCGCTCCCATTGGGGGGTTTCAATCACGGTGGCGATCGCCCTATCGAGAGAGGTGGGGCAAGTCTCAGCGGCCCCCGGCCGCGCCCCGAAGGCTTCTCCCATCAGAATACAGGCGAGGGCCAGGGCAACCCGAAACCCCTGCCCCTTGCTCGGCCCATTGCCGTTGTACCATTGTGTGATCAAGAGCAAACTTCCCTCCTGCGGCCCTGCTACTATGATGGGTCAATTTTAACGATTTCGACTGGGATAGGGAGATGAGATGGGCGGGAATCTGAAAATTTCTGAGAAGATGAATAAGGGTCTCGTCGATCCAGCTTTTCCCAAGGCTATGGTTTCTCAGGGGAATTCTGTCTGGGTCATTCAGGATATCGTTCGTTTCATCGGGTTGTACTCATGAATCAAGATTCTGCACCATTAACACCCACCGTTTCATCTGCCAACCCGGCTGAACCCCATTTTATTTTACTGTCTCAACAACAGCGCATTGGGTTGATGGGGATTTGGTGGTTGGGCTTTGGGCTAGCGTTGTGGGCCTTGGGGATGGCGGTGGTTGATTCCGAAGCGCCTCTAGGATGGGGGGCCAGTGGGGTGATGGTGTTGTTGTGGTTGGCTTTGGGGGTCGTGGCTCCTCGTCAACGGGTGAAACCTTACCCGGCGGATTGCATTCAACAATTGGCGGGGGTGGAGGAGGATGCGGCGGCGCTGCGCAGTCAACTGACCACAGAAATGCTGGCCTATACCACACTCCTTCAGGAGGTGCAGGAACGGGAAATGCAATTTCGTCGCCAATACGAAAAACTGCCCATTCCCGTCTGTACCTGGCGCTATACCGGCGATAACTTTATTTTTGTGGGCTGTAATGAGGCGGCGATCGCCCTCACTCATGGCGAAGTCCTCAATAATATGGGCAAACGTGCTACGGAAGTTCTCGCCCAAGACCCCCATATTTATAATGATTTAATCGATTGTATTCTCCATCAGGCCCCCGTGGCGCGATCGCTCCATCTCCCCGCCGCCGATGTCCATCTCCAACTGCGCTATCTCTTCATTCCCCCCAATTGGGTGATGGTGTTAACGGAAGATATCACCAACCAATACCGCAGCGAAACCCAATTAAAACTCCGGCTCCGCCAACAGTCCGCCCTTGCCGCCTTGGGGCAACGGGGCCTCACCGCTTCTGATCTAGAGGGGTTGATTGATGATTTAGTGAATTTGGTGGCGCGGACGCTCAGGGTGAAATATTGCGCCATTTTTGAGCAGTTGAATGATCATGCCCTTCTCCTCCGGGCCGGTGTGGGGTGGAAACCGGGCCTGGTGGGACAGATCACCGTTTCCGCCACCGAAACCTCCCAATCTGGCTATACCCTGGCTCAGGGTCAGCCGGTGGTGGTGCTGGATCTGCGTTTGGAAACCCGGTTTCGGGGGGAGGTGCTGCTGCACAATCACCGGATTATCAGTGGGGTTTCGGTGGTGGTGTTGGGGGTGGAGCATCCCTATGGTGTGCTGGGGATCTATAGCGATCGCCCCCGGGAATTTAACCACGATGATGCCCAATTCCTCCAAGCCGTGGGCCATATCCTCACCACCGCGATTAAACGGGAACAACAGGCCGCCCAACTCCATTTAATGAAGCGGGCCATCGATTCGAGCAGTAACAGTATTGTGATCAGCGATGCGATCGCCCCCGATCACCCCATCCTCTACGCCAACAGCAGTTTTGAAACCCTCACCGGCTACCACGCCCCCGATATTATCGGCGAAAGTATCAGCCTGCTCTACGGCCCGGAAACCAACCCCCAAACCCTGAGAGCCATCAACCACGCCCGTTTCCAAGGGCAAGACTTCCACGGCACACTCCGCTACTATCGCAAAGATGGCACACCTTTTTGGATGGAACTCAACCTCGCCCCCGTCCACGATCTCCACGGTGCGCTGACCCACTTCATCGAAGTCCAAACCGACATCACCGAACGCAAACAATTTGAAGAAACCCTCCGCAACGAAAGGGACTTACTCAACGGCATCCTACAAACCAGTATCGCCGCCATTATTGTGATTAATCGTGAAGGACAACTCACCTTTGCCAATGAACGGGCTGAAGCCATTCTTGGCCTCACCCACGGTGCTCAAAAACGCATCAAAAATCGCCTCACCTGGTACAATAACCCTACCCAAATATCCCCCCTCCCCCTCAAAAATTTGCCCATTGGGCCGATCCTCAGTGAGGGAGAACCGATTTTTGATCTGCGCTACACCTGGATCACCGGAGACCATAGCCAACGCAACAGCCGCCAATACCTTTCCATCAACGGTTCTCCCCTACGGGATTCCCAAGGCAAAATCACCGCTGCCGTCCTTTCGATTACCGATATTACTGAACAATACCATGCAGAAATTGCCCTGCGCCAAAGTGAAGAACAATTTCGCCTCCTGTTTGAATTGGCTCCCATTGGAATTTTTCTGTGTGATTTAGATGGCCGATTTCAAAAGGTGAACCCGGCTCTTTGTGCGGTTTTAGGCTACACAGCAACTCAACTCCATCAAACCCATTTAATCGACCTCACCCACCCCGATGATCGCGCCGCTGATCTGGCCATTAATCAAAAGTTATTATTGGGGGAAATTAATCAGTTTCAAATTGAAAAACGCTTTATTTCTCAACAAAATTTGATCGCCCATGCCCTGGTGCGGGTGGTGGTGGTCTATGACGATGAAGGGAAACCGAGCCATGAAATTGGTCAGTTGGTGGATATTAGCGATCGCAAACGGGCGGAGGAGGCCCTAAGGTCTAGTGAGAAACGGCTAGAGGGGATTCTCGGCTCCATTGCCGATGTGGTGTGGTCGGCGGATCCCCACAGCCTCAACCCAATTTATTTCAACCCGGCGGCGGCTCAGGTGTTTGGGCGATCGCTCCCTGAACTGTTTGCCACCCCTCGGTTATGGCTCACCCTCATCCATCCCGAAGACCAGAACCGCTTTACCCAACATCTCCGCCTTTTGAGCGAAACCAGTGCGGGGGAATGTGAGTATCGCATTGTTCGCCCTGATGGGGAATTGCGTTGGCTCGCCTGTCGCAGTCGCATGGTCTACGATGACCAAAATCAACCCCTGCGCATTGATGGCATTAGCAGCGACATCACCGAGCGGCGCAGGGCTGAGGCGCAATTGCGCCGCAATGCCTTCTATGATTCCTTGACGGAACTGCCCAATCGCGCCCTGTTTATGGATCGCCTCTGGCATACGATCCGCCGCGCTAAACGGCGGGGGGGTTATCTGTTTGCGGTGCTGTTCCTCGATATTGATTCGTTTAAATTGATTAATGATAGTTTGGGCCATACCGTGGGGGATGAATTGTTAGTGGCCATTGCCCGCCGTTTGGAGGATTATCTCCGCCCCAGTGATACCTTGGCGCGGTTGGGGGGGGATGAGTTTACGATTTTGCTCGAAGAAATTCGCGATCGCCAAGAGGCCCTAGCCATTGCTGATCGCATTCATATCGCTCTGCGGGCCTCCTTCCATATCCAAAGTTATGATGTCTTTGCCGAAACCAGTATTGGCATTGCCTTTAGTCAATTGCCTGATACCGATTCTAACGAGATTCATTATGATTATCCCGAAGATATTTTGCGGGATGCGGATACGGCCATGTATCGCGCTAAGGCCTTGGGGAAAGGGCGTTATGCTGTATTTCATCCCGCCATGCATCAACGCGCTCTAGCCCGGTTGGAGTTAGAAACCGACCTGCGGCGTGCGGTGGAGCGGGGAGAATTTGTCGCCTATTATCAGCCGATTATGAATCTCAAATCGGGCAAAATTGCCGCCTTTGAGGCCTTGATTCGTTGGCAACATCCTGATAAAGGCTTAGTGGCTCCGGCTCATTTTATTGCCATCGCTGAAGAAACGGGCTTAATTGTCCCCATGGGGGAATGGATCCTTGCTACCGCAACCCAACAACTGAAAACCTGGCAACAGCAATATCAGAGGGCTACGGATGTGGTCATGAATGTCAATCTTTCGGGGCGACAAATGAATGAGTTGGGCCTGTTGGATATGATTACTAAAATTCTCCACGAAACCCAAATCGCCCCCCATCACCTCAAGCTCGAAATCACCGAAAGTATGCTAATGAACAATGCCACCGAGGCAAAAAATATCCTGATGGCGTTGCGATCGCACCAGATTCAATTGGGCATTGATGATTTTGGCACGGGCTATTCTTCCCTCAGTTATCTCGATCAGTTTCCAGTGAATACGTTAAAAATTGACCGCTCTTTTGTGATGCGGATGAAGGCCAATGGCGAGGATTCGGAAATTGTTCAGGCGATTATTAACCTCGCCCATATTTTGGGGATGGATGTGGTGGCCGAAGGGATTGATGCCCCCATGCAGGTGGCCTATTTAAAACGGTGGGGTTGTGATTATGGCCAGGGCTATTATTTTGCTAAACCGTTGCCCCCTCAGGCGGCTGGGGAATTTTTGTCCCGCCATCTCTAACCGTAGGGGCGTTGGCGTAAGCCTGTCGGAGGCACAAAAACCTTTCGCCCTCCACAAACCGGAAACAACGGGATAAATTATGGCTTGGCTGGGATTAATGATTGGTAATTCTCGCCTCCATTTTGTGGGGGTGGAGGGGGGCAAAGGGGTGGAATATTGGCGGGGGGAACATGGGCAGGGGCCTGAAGATTTGCCTCGACGGTGGCGATCGCTCCCCCTCTTTTTTGCCTCCGTTGTCCCCACCCAAACCCAATTTTGGGCGAGTTATGGCCAAGAAATTACCCTTGCCGATCTTCCTTTGAGGGGAATGTATGGCACATTGGGGAGCGATCGCGCCTTGGCCGCCTATGGGGCCGCCCAGGATTACGGAACCCCCGTTTTAATCATCGATGGGGGGACGGCCTTAACCTTTACCGCCCTCACCCCTGGCCCCACCCTGGCCGGCGGCGCAATCCTCCCCGGTTTGGGGCTACAATTGCACAGCCTCGCCCAACAAACCGGCGCATTGCCCGCTGTCGCGCTACCGGATGCATTGCCCCCCCGATGGAGTCGTTCAACGCCGGAGGCGATCCAAAGTGGCATTCTGTATACAGTATTGGCAGGAGTGGAGGACTTTATTACCCATTGGCGGGCTAGCCATCCCCAAGCCTCTGTGATCCTCACGGGGGGCGATGGCCCTTGGCTCCACCATCACCTCAAGGGCGATCGCCATCGATACCACAGCCCCCAATTGGTGCTAGACGGCCTGATCCACTTGATCCACCGAACAGGGATGATATGATAGAGAACGCTGTCTAATCATCACCGCAGTATTTTATTCCTATGGCTAAAAAGTCAATGATCGAGCGCGAGAAAAAGCGCAAAAAATTGGTTGAAAAATATGCTGAGAAACGAGCCACACTGCTAGAGGAATTCCGCACCGCTGGCAGTATCCTCGAAAAGGTAGAAATTCACCGCAAAATTCAACGCCTGCCCCGGAGCAGTGCCAAGGTGCGTGTCCGCAATCGTTGCTGGGCCACGGGTCGCCCTAAAGGTTACTATCGGGATTTTGGCCTATCGCGCCATGTGATCCGGGAATGGGCCCACGAGGGTTTACTCCCGGGTGTGGTCAAGTCCAGTTGGTAGATTGGGAGATTTTCCCCACTGGGGAATCTCAAGAAAGGAGGGAAGGCGATCGCCTTTCCTCCTTTCGCTTCTTCCTCCCTCACCCTCTCCGCCGCATTTGGCATGATCCCCCCGGCTACGCCGACCCCCTTAAAAAGGGGGTTAATCCGGAACCCCCCTTTTTAAGGGTAGGGGGGATCTCGCTCCGCCGCAGTCAACAATTGAGAGATAGCTATAAGCAGTAGCGCGATGGGAGGGTTGAACAAACCTTGATGGGATCAATGTTGCGATTTGTCTGCCTGATTTTGATCGGCTGTTTGGTGGCCTGTGGCTTATCCAAACCCCCCAACCCAAGCCTGCTGACGGTTTCCGCCGCTGCCAATTTGCAGGCAGTTTTGCCGGTGATGGGGGAACGTTGGGAGCGAACGACTGGAGGGGCGATCGCCTTTAACTTTGGCTCTACAGGTCAATTGGCACAACAAATTGAGCGAGGTGCGGCGGTGGATCTCTTCCTGGCGGCGGATCAGGATTTGATTGAAGCGTTAGACCGTCAAGGTTTGATCCGTTCAGGGAGTAAACGGATCTATGCTGTGGGGCGGATCGTAATCTGGCAACGGCAAGATAGTCCGTTGCGGTTGGCCACCTTGGCAGATTTAACTCGGCCTGAGGTGCAACGGGTGGCGATCGCCAACCCCAACCATGCCCCCTATGGCATCGCCGCTCGTCAGGCCCTCGAATCGGCAGGGATTTGGGCAGAACTGCAACCGAAGCTCATCCTCGGGGAAAATATTCAGCAGGCCCAGCACTATGCCGCAATGGGAAATGTGGATGTGGCGATCACCGCCCTTTCCTTAAGCATGAACCGACCGGGCCGCTGGACATTAATCCCCGCTGAACTCCACACCCCCTTAACCCAAATGCTTGCCATCCCTCGCCATGCCCCCCACCCAGAACTTGCCCAAGCCTTTGCTGATTTCATTACGGGGGAGGAGGGCCGTTCTTTGCTAACCGCCCAGGGTTTTGCTCTGCCTCCGGTAGCGCAACCATGACGTTGGAGCCAGCATTTTGGTTATCCCTGCGAGTCACAATCTTGGCCAGTGGTTTAATTTTTGTCTGTGGCTTAGGGTTGGGGATTTTTTTGGCCCGTACCAAAATCCCCGGCAAACTGTTGATCTCGACGTTGTTAAATTTGCCCTTGGTTTTACCCCCCAGTGTGGTGGGCTATGGTCTGCTCCTAGCCTTGGGTCGGGGCAGTTTTTTCAAGGAATGGTTCGGGATTGATCTGTTGTTTACTTGGCAGGCGGGGGCGATCGCCTCCACCGTTGTGGCGCTTCCCCTCATGGTGGAATCGACGCGGGCGGCGATCGCCAGCATTAACCCAGAACTCGAAGAAGCCGCTCGTACCCTTGGGGCGGAAGAATACGCAGTGCTTTGGCATATCACCCTCCCCCTCGCCCATCGGGGCATCCTCGCCGGTTTCGGGTTAGGCATGGCCCGGGCCTTGGGGGAGTTTGGCGCAACCTTAATGGTGGCGGGCAATATTCCCGGCCGCACCCAAACCCTACCCCTAGCCCTCTACGATGCGGTGCAGTCGCAAAATTATCCCTTAGCCAATCGCATTGTAGCGGTACTGATGGCGATCGCCTTTCTCCTCCTCTGGTGGGTGCGCCGCCTAGAGCGGCCCCAGGCATGAAAATGCGATCAATAAATGGGCGACCTGGGACTCGAACCCAGAACCAGCGGATTAAGAGTCCGATGCGCTGCCATTGCGCCAGTCGCCCCGATGATTTCCCCAATTATACCCTAATTACCAACGGGCAACCTTGAGGGAGATCCCAGATATTGCCCTAGGATGGCTTGGAGTTTGGCAAAATCCATCGGCTTCGTTAAAAAGCCATCCATCCCGACGGCAAATGTCCGCTCCTGCTCCTCCTTCAATGCCCCCGCAGTCAGGGCGACGATCGCCACCCGTTGCCCGGTTTGGGCTTCTGCGGCTCGAATCCGTCGCGTCGCTTCAATGCCGTCCATCTGCGGCATTTGCACATCCATTAACACCAGATCAATCCTGTGTTGCTCCACAGCGGCGATCGCCTCTAATCCATTGGTTGCTTCAATAATTCGCACATTGGGTAACACCCGTTTTACCAACGCCTTGGATAAAATCATATTCACCTTCACATCTTCAGCAATGAGAACAGTGCAGGCGCGTTCTAGGGTGACAACCGGCGATTTCACCGCCGCCAATGGGGGAGAGGGCAGTGAGGGGGAAGCTTTCCCCAAATTGGCCAACACCTGATAGAATTCATGGGGTTTCACCGGCTTCACCAAATGAAATTGAACATTGAGAGCCTGACAGCGATCGCGAATATTTTCATAATCAACGGAACGGTGCAGCAAAATCACCGGAATTGCCTCTAAATGGGATGACAATTGTAACCGTAGATGCTCCAGCACCGTTAAGCCATCGATGGTAGATAGATGGTAATCAATAATCACCAGATCAAATTGGCCCCGTTCTAGATACTGACACACCGCCAAATCATGACCACAGCCCATCGCTTCAATACCCCAATGCTCACAATACCTTTCTAAAAGTTTCCGACTCTTGGCATTATCATCCAGGATTAAGACTTGTTTAATCCCTAAGGATTTTGATAGTTGATAGGATTGCTCGGAATCATCTTCAAAAGCAGTAAGAATTGTGAAAGTAAAAATACTCCCTTCTCCCCAAACACTATCAACCTCAATTTTTCCTCCCATTTTTTCCACAAGCAAACCCGAAATAATCAAGCCCAAACCCGTGCCGCCATATTTACGGGTCGTTGAACTATCCGCCTGGGAAAAGGCTTTGAACAGTTTATTCTGCTGTTCCGGGTGAATCCCAATCCCCGTATCCCGCACTGAAAAATGATATTCCCCTTGGCCATTTCCCAAATCTTGGAATTGCAATTTTACTTCCACTTCACCCTGTTCCGTAAACTTGACAGCATTATTGAGCAGATTAATCAAAACCTGCTTGAGTCGAATCGGATCAACATGAGCTACTTGGGGCATTGACAAAGGAATATCTAGCAGTAATTCTAAGCCCTTATGCTCCGCATTGTATTTGAGAATATCTATCGTTTCCCCTAATAGATCAAGGATATTTGTAGAAATGATTTCCAGTTCTAACTTACCGGCTTCAATTTTGGAAAAATCAAGAATATCATTAATGATGGCTAACAAGGCTTTTCCCGAAACATTAGCATTGTTAACATATTGCCGCTGGGTTTCATTGAGGGAAGTTTGTAAAAGCAGTTCCGTAAAGCCAATCACCCCATTTAACGGCGTGCGAATTTCATGGCTCATATTGGCTAAAAATTCTGATTTGGCTTGATTGGCTACTTCTGCCATTTGCTTGGCGGCCAATAATCTGGCTTCAGATTCTTTCCGGTCGGTAATATCTACCTGAACACCAAAATGCCCCAAAATTCGCCCCTGTTCATCATACAAGCAAGTATATTGTCCATCTACAATCATCGGAGTGCCATCTAACCGTTTTTCTTGGGTTTCAGTATGCAATTGTCCTTGATCAAACAGTTCTCGCCAAACTTTATAGCCATGGTCTAAATCATGGGCAAATAAATCCGCAGGAGTTAACCCGATCAAATCTGCTTTTTTCGCGCCATACTGATCTAACATCGCTTGATTAACACGGGTCATCCGTTGGTGATGAAAGGCATAGTCTAGGAGTTGGGGGCGATCGCCCTCCTTGCGCCAATCAATCGGCTCATCTAGCATCATGAAAAAGAACCCATAGAGGGATTGACTAAAAAACATCTGGGTATGTTTTTCTTTTTGCCGTAGCTGTTCCTCCATCTGTTTGCGTTCGGAGAGATCAATATTCGTGCCAATCCAACGGATGGGTTGACCCTCCTGATCTTTAATAATTTCTCCCCGCGTTAAAATCCACCGCCAACTGCCATCTTTATGGCGCAAACGATGTTCAATTTCATATCGTTTAATATGGCCATTTAAGTAGTCATTGATCGCCGATTGAATCCGATAAATATCATCGGGATGCCAAAGCTTTTGCCAGCCAGTAAAAGCATTTTCAATTTCATCATCACGATAGCCTAGCATTGCCTTCCAATGGGGACTAAAATAAACAGTATTTTTCACCATATCCCAATCCCATAACCCTGCCCCTGTACCGGCAATGGCTAAATGAAAGCGGCTTTCACTGTCTTTTAACTCCTGCTGGGATTTTTTCTGTGCGGTGATATCTTGAATATTGGCAAAAAAGAAGAGGGGCTGATCATTTATGTCATTTAATGACCGCACAAAAATCAGCACGGGGAATCGTTCACCATTTTTACGTTGAAATACTAATTCATAGGATCCAGCGCCGTTCAGTAGGGTATCTTGAAGGGCAACTTCGATATTTTCAAGTTCCTCAATGGGCCAATAGGGGTAGGGTGATTTTTGGCCAATTAGCTCGGCTTTACTAAAACCAGTCATCCCACAAAAAGCCGAATTCACATCCTGCTGTATCCCATTAGCATCGATTACGGAAAAACCATCGGCCATGATTTCCAGAATTTGTTTAGAAAACTGTTGTTCACGGGCGATCGCCGCCTTATCCTCTTCCACTTGGGTAATATCCTGAAACATCCCTACTAAATGGGTCACTTCATGATCCTGAATCAGGGGATAGCCCGATGCTCTCACCCAACGTAAATTGTCTTTGGCCGTAATAAACCGACAAGTGACATCAAAACTTTGTTTTTCCTCAATGGCTTCTTGAATCCCCTGGATAATTAGAGGGCGATCCTCAGGATGATAAAATTCAATGCCTGTAGCTTGATCCGGATGATAATCTAAATCGACTTCATGAATGTGATAAACTTCCTCTGTCCAATGAACGTTACCTGTTTTAACATCCAGCTTCCACGCGCCAAGATTGGCAATCCGTTGGGCATCATTGAGCAACAGTAATGTTTCACTCAATTGAGCCTCTGCTTCGTGTTGCACGGTTTGCAGTTTAGCTTGGGCAATTTCGGCATTTTTACGATCTGTAATGTCGAGAATGAACCCATCTAAAAATTCTACAGTACCTTGATCACTAACGAGGCCCTTGCCATATTCGTGAATCCAGCGTATATTTCCATCTGAGTGTTGAATGCGATATTCTAAATCCCACGATTGGCCCCGTTCAATGGCTTCATTAATTTGTTGGGTAATCCAAGATAAATCATCTTTATAAACAATGCTTTCATAGGTTCTCACTGCATTATTGATAAAATCCTGGGGAGGATAGCCAAAAATGTCCTCCACTTGATCATTCATGTAAACCATCGTCCAGGTGGGATCATTTTTGCAGCGATAAATGAGTCCCGGTGCATTACTAATTAAAGATTCCCATTGATCTTGATAGTTGCTGATTTGCACATTGAGAAGTTTACGCTGGGTAATATCGATCAATGTGGTGGCTAAAAATCCGGGTTCGGGGGTGGTAAGATGGACTTCATACCAATGGTTTAAAGGGGCTGAATATTGCTCAAAACTTGTACCAATGGGTGATGATTGAATATTTTGATAAAAATCTAACCAGTGAAAGGGAGAGTTCTGGGGTGTGGCAGCAAGGGAGCCAAGGGTTTTACCGACCATCGCTGCTGCGGTTAACCCTGTGATTTGTTCAAAAACGGTGTTAGCCTCTAAAAATTGGCAATCAAAACCTTGCTTTTGAGGCTCATGCAGGATTTGATAATAAGCACAGCCCACGGGTAATGTAGCCAGTATTTTGTTCATGAACATTGAGGGTTAAGGGGAAAGGCAGAATATTAAGTTTTTTATAGTTTTTTAAACTAGGGCAGAAGTTAATCAGTTGAGGTGGGGAGTTTGAGTCTAGAAAGGAAAAATGTGCTCGAATGGATTCATTTTTTACCTAAACTTCATAAATTTATGATTGCTTCTAATTATATTAGATTACAGGAACATTTCATCCTTGGGGATGGGCAATTCAGTGAAAATCCTGACAAAAAAAGTGATCCGGATCACTGCATCTCAGGGGGTGCGGCGGGAGAGGGGGAGGGCGATCGCCCCCCCTCTACCCCACAACTAGGGCAGGGGAGCAGAAAAACTGTATAGTGGATTCCACGACCGCAAGCCCCCGCTGTATCCATGCAGTTTTCTAAAATTCTGATTGCCAATCGTGGCGAAATCGCCCTCCGTATCCTCCGCAGTTGTCGAGAACTGGGGATCGCCACTGTGGCTGTGCATTCCACCATTGACCAGCAAGCCCTCCATGTCCAACTGGCAGATGAAAGCGTTTGTATTGGCCCCTCCCCCAGTAGTAAAAGCTATCTCAATATCCCTAACATTATTTCCGCTGCCCTCACCCGCCACGCCACCGCCATCCATCCCGGCTATGGGTTCTTGGCAGAAAATGCCCGGTTTGCGGAAATTTGCGCTGATCACCAAATCGCCTTTATTGGCCCCACCCCGGCGGCGATGATCGCCATGGGGGATAAATCCACCGCCAAGCGGACGATGCAGGGGGCCAGCGTCCCCACGCTCCCCGGTAGTGAGGGGTTACTGAGTGATGAAACCATGGCGTTGGCGATCGCCCGCAAAATTGGCTATCCCGTCATCCTCAAGGCTACGGCGGGGGGTGGTGGCCGGGGGATGCGGTTAGTGAACCATGAAGGGGATTTAATTAAACTGTTCCGAGCCGCCCAAGGGGAAGCCGAAGCCGCCTTTGGCAATGGCGGTGTGTATTTGGAAAAATTCCTCGAAGCCCCCCGCCATATTGAATTCCAAATCCTGGCCGATAGCTATGGCAATGTGGTGCATTTGGGGGAACGGGATTGCTCGATCCAACGCCGCCATCAAAAACTCCTTGAAGAGGCCCCCAGCCCCGTCCTCAGTCCGGAATTGCGGGAAAAAATGGGCAGTGCAGCGGTGCGGGCTGCCCAATCGATTGACTATGTGGGGGCGGGAACGGTGGAATTTCTCCTGGATAAGCATGGGAATTTCTACTTTATGGAAATGAACACCCGGATTCAGGTGGAGCACCCCGTTACGGAGATGATTACAGGACTGGATTTGATCAGTGAGCAGATAAAAATTGCCCAGGGCGATCGCCTCAGTTTTGCCCAAGAAGATATTCAACTGCGGGGCCATGCCATCGAATGCCGGATCAACGCTGAAGATCCCGACCACGATTTCCGCCCTCATCCGGGCCGGATCACCGCCTACCTGCCCCCCGGCGGCCCTGGGGTGCGTATTGATTCCCATGTTTATACGGATTACGAAATTCCCCCCTATTACGATTCCCTCATTGGTAAGTTGATCGTCTGGGGGCCCGATCGCCCCACAGCGATTAAGCGAATGCGGCGAGCCTTGCGGGAATGCGCCATCACCGGGATTCCCACCACCATCGGCTTCCATGAGCGAATTTTAGAGGTTCCCGCCTTTCTCGCAGGGGAGGTGTACACCAACTTCATCGCCGAACACCTCTCCTAGGGGCGTACATTAGGATGGAGGATAGAAATCAGGATCGATTCAGGAGGCTGTGTGAATCAGATCGCGCCATGGAATTTATCAGGAATAGGTTGTAGCTTGATGATTTTGTTGGGAATTATGACCTTAAGTACCTTGGGATTGGGTTGGGTCGTCAATGGGGTAGTTTTACTGCTCATATTTTTGCTGGCGACTCCGGTGATTGCCGTTTATGGCCTGCGGTGGTGGGTGCAGCGCAATGTGGTGGAGGATCAATGCCCCATGTGTGGCCATCAGTTTGCCGGGTTAAATCCGGTGAAATTCAATTGCCCAAGCTGTGGCGAAGCCTTGGAAGTGCGCAAGGGCCACTTTGTCCGCCCTACCCCGCCCGGTACGATTGACGTGGATGCGGTGGAAGTTCAGCAGGTGGAGGATTAACGGGACGATCCGGATTGGCCCCAAACTGTCCCGAATTCGCAATAATGGGAGTAGGGGTGCTGCAAATCCACGAAACCAATTTTTTTGTTGCAGGATCATCATGGGTTTTTTGGGTCATGGCATCATGGCACATTGTTCAGCAGACACGGCGTTACAGGCCTTTTTTGATCTTGCCGTCGATTTAATGGTGGTGCGTCATGCCGATGGCTATTGGTGTGATTGCAATGGTCTTTGGGTGCAATCCTTGGGTTGGACGGTGGAGGAGTTGCGATCGCGCCCCTGGCTCGACTTCATTCACCCCGATGACCTCGAAGCCACGACCCTCGCCGAGCAACGCTGTCACCATCCCGACCGGCAAACGGCGGTGGAATATAAATGCCGTTTCCGCCACAAAAACGGCAGTTATCGCTGGCTTTCTTGGCGGGCCATGCCCTACCAGGAGGGGAGTAGTGTGGCGATCGCCCAGGATGTCACGGAAACCCAATGGTATGGCCATGGGGCCTATCGCAGTGGCGTACAGGCGGCGGTGCATTTGCGGGATCAGGCGATTGCCGCTAGCCGGTTGGGGATTGTGATTGCCGATGCCCGTTTACCGGATATGCCGCTAATCTATGTCAATCCTGCCTTTGAGCAGATGACGGGCTACAGTGCCACGGATGTTTTAGGGTTAAATTGTCGTTTTCTCCAAGGCCCCCAAGGGGATCAGGCTCCTCGTCAGGAATTGCGGGCTGCGATCCGGGAGCAACGCCATTGCACCGTGACGCTGCTCAATTTTCGCAAGGATGGAACGCCCTTTTGGAATGAACTCACCATTTCTCCGGTGTTTGATGATGGGGGGAACTTAACCCATTTTGTCGGGATTCAAGGGGATGTGACGGCGCGAATTCGTTCGGAAAAAGCGCTGTTGGTGGAAAAGAATAAATCGGAACGGTTGCTCTTAAATATTCTGCCCCGCCCCATTGCCGAGCAATTGAAAACCTTTCAAGGAACCCTTGCGCAACAGTTTGAAAATGTGACGATTTTGTTTGCTGATTTAGTGGAATTTTCCCCCCGTGCGCCTCAGTTTAAACCGTTAGAGTTAATTAGTACCCTCAATCAAATTTTTTCTGAATTTGATCGCCTTGCGGAAGTTCACCAAATTGAAAAGATCAAAACCATTGGTGATGCCTATATGGCGGCGGCGGGTTTGCCCCTTGTTTCTGAAGATCATGGGGAGGCGATCGCCGCTATGGCCCTCGATATGCAAACTGTTATTGAACATTTCCATTGGCCCGACGGTTCCCCAATCCAATTACGCATCGGCATTCATACCGGCTCAGTGGTGGCGGGGGTGATTGGCATTAAAAAGTTTAGTTATGATCTCTGGGGCGATACGGTGAATGTGGCCGCCCGCATGGAGTCCCACGGGGAGGCGGGAAAAATTCAAATCACGGCTACGACTGCTGCGGTTTTGTGCGATCGCTTCCACTGTGAGCGGCGGGGTCTCCAAAAGATTAAGGGCAAGGGGATGATGGAAACCTATTGGCTCTTAGGAGAAAAACGTGGTTCCTCTAAAATCCGTAGGTAATGATGCGTTGTAGTTATGCCATTGGGTCATGGCGGATGGATCTATATTTGCGTTATGGAGATGCCACCTTGGGAATTGAATTGAAAGTATGGCGGGATGGACGGCGCGATCCCCTAACGGAGGGGTTAGAGCAAATTGAGGGGTATTTGGCGGGGTTGGGGTTGGATTTGGGGGTGGTTGGTGATTTTCGATGGGCAAAGCCCGGTCGGAGACCATCGCCGTTCTGGATTGCCGGATATTGAGGAGCGGACAACGACGGCAAAGGCAATCACGGGGAGTGGCCGCCAAATTACGGTAATTCGGGGTTAGGGGGAGGAGGCTTTAGGGTTTTGGTTTTTGATAAGATTTGGGGATGTTGTTATTAAATTGGTCACATTTTTGGGGGTTTGCTCGTCAGGGTTGGCGATTTGCCCGCCCCCATACGATTATTGGCACGAGTTTAAGCGTGGTGGCCCTGTGGGCGATCGCCCTTTTCACCAATGCTCATCCCTTCAACCTGCAAACCCTGCTCATCCTCGCCTTGGCTTGGCTGGCCTGTTTAGCGGGCAACGTTTACATTGTTGGCTTAAACCAACTCTTCGATATTGAGATTGACCGCATTAATAAGCCCCATCTCCCCCTCGCTGCCGGGGTGTTCACCCGCCGCCAAGGTCAAAGGATTGTGGCGATCGCCGCTTTCCTGGCCCTTACCCTTAGCCTAGGGGGACTCTGGTTATGGTTGACGGTGGCGTTAAGTTTGGCCATTGGCACGGCCTATTCTGTGCCGCCGATCCGCTTGAAACGGTTTTCCTTCTGGGCGGCGTTGTGTATTTTGACGGTGCGGGGGGTGGTGGTGAATCTGGGCCTATCGCAGCATTTTAGCCAACAGTTTGGCGGCATGGGGATTCCTGCCGGGCCAGTGTGGATTCTCACCGGGTTTATTCTCCTGTTTAGTATTGCCATTGCCCTGTTTAAAGATATCCCGGATCTAGAGGGCGATCGCCAATACCAGATCCAAACCCTGACAATTATCCTGGGAAAACCGGCGGTGTTTGGCCTCTGTTGTGCGTTGATCGCTTTTTGTTACGGCACAATGATGGCCGTGGGGCTGTTGGCGTTGCCGGGGGTAGCACCGGAAATCATGATTGGGGGCCATTTGCTGCTGTTGCTGGCGTTGGGGTGGCGCAGTCGTCAGGTGAATTTGGAAGATAAGGGGGCGATCGCCCGGTTTTATCAATTTATTTGGCTGCTGTTTTTTGCGGAATATTTCCTCTTTCCCCTGGCCTGTTGGTGCGATTTAAACTAGAAAGGATCTCGATCTAGAAATGCCATGAGTCCCCGTAATCGTGTTGTGTATTCCGAATTTGGCCCCACGGAACCGGAACCGGAAATCCCAGAATTAGACCTGCCCCCCCAACAGCAAAAGTTAAGCCTCCAAGTCTCCCGCAAGGGTCGCAAGGGCAAAACCGTCACCGTGATCAGCGGTTTCCAAACCCCGGCCGCCACCTTAGCCCAATTGTTAAAAACCCTAAAAACCGCAGTGGGGGCGGGGGGAACGGTGAAAGAGATGACGCTGGAATTGCAAGGCGATCGCGCCCAACAGGCCACAACAATCCTGCGAGGGATGGGCTACAAAATTTATTGACACTCCCCGCGCTAAAGCGACGGGGATACTGCTCGTGACTTGGCTCTGCCAAGTCATGCTCCCCGGAGGCTCTGCCTCCCTCCCCTGTAAAGGGCGGCAGAGCCGCCATCATCCCGTGCCACGGCGGAGCCATGGCACGAGCGTAATTTTTCCCGGTAATACCCATGCCTAAACGCTTCTCTCTCCTGCTCCTCAGCCTCGGCTTAATCCTGGTCTCTTCCCCCAAAGCCCTCGCTAATCAACCCAACTGTTGGGAATTTTACGAAGATGGCAATGGCCAACGGATTTGCCTGGATAATGGCCGCCCCGTCCAGCCCCCCAGCCTGCCCCACTATGTTAACGCCGTCACCTATCTCGATCACCTCAAACAATGCCAACCCGTCGCCACCGCCATGGCGTTTCCCTTTGGGCCGGGGATTGTGATTGAAAGCGTGGTGCGGGGTGGGGAGGGCGATCGCTGTGTGGTGCAAATGAATGCTTTTCTCGCAGAACAACCCCAAAAACGAGCCGTCTATGGCCTCTGTCGTTATCGTCGCTCCACCATCGCCCTACTCACCGATGCGCGAGCCTACGAACAAGCCCGCACCGGCAACATCACGTTTAGCACCAATGATCCGCGAGATATGACCCTCTCTAATGCCATGGGGGAAGATTGCCAATTTAGCCGCAATTGGCTAGAGCGGTTGGCCCCGTAAGCCCGCAACCGAATTCCGCCACCGAGGGCGCAACATTTTTCACCCCTACCCTATTCCCTGTTCCCCGTTCCCCATTCCCTCCCCCCACAAATCATAAGCGTTTACCGTTTTTTGATATTCTGAGAGCTACCGCCTGCGCCATCAACCGCTTATGCCCTCCTCTCAATTTTCCCCTGATCACGATCCATCTATCCCCGATAGCGTGACCCTATTGGATGAGGCGGGGCGATCGCTGGAATGCACCGTTGAGCATACGTTCAATGAAAACGGCACAACCTATTTTTTACTCCTGCCCGTCGATGCGCCGATCACAATCATTGCTTGGGATAGCGATGAAGATGATGCCGATGCCACTTGGGTGGAGGATAACGAAGAAATTGAACAGGTCTTTGGCGATGCCAAGGCGGTGCTAGCGGAGCATAACCTCACCCTCAACTATGCCGCCTATACCCTCACGGTTTCAGGGGAACTCCCCGATGTGGTGGAGGAAGATATTCTCACCCTGGAAGTGGAAACCGACGAGGACAATGTGGAATCAGAGCAGTTCCAATTCCTCACCCACTTCTATCACAATGCTCAGGAATACGAAATTTATACACCCCTGGCCCCCCTATTGCTCTTTGCCCGCCGTTTACCCAATCGGCAAATTGAGCTACTTTCCCTCGAAGATGTCCAAGCCCTCCAACCCCATTTACGAGAATTGTTAATTCAAGAAATCGAGCAGGAAGAGGAAGAATAAAGGGGGATTAAATGACCTACACCGTACCTCAATCGCTGAGTTTTACGGAATTTCTTGCCCAGTATGGCAATGATAGCCGCTACGAACTAATTGATGGAGAAGTTCGCGATAGGGAACCCACAGGCCCCCATGAAGCCGTTGCCGGCAATATTGCGGGTAGAATTTTTCGAGAAATTTTTCGGGAGGATCGCCCTTGGTTCATTCCTAAAAATTGCCTGATTCAACCTTTGGCCGCAGAGGCAACGGCATTACGGCCGGATGTGGTGGTTTCTGGTTTATTTCCACGGCTCCATCTCAAGCTTGATGATATTATGCCGGCATAGGATTGCGATCGCATCAAGGATCGCCATTGAGAGGTTAGCCATGGGAAAAGGGGGAAATTGGGGGAAACGCGGCTATACATTTTTGGTTTTGCCGGGATTGTTGCTGTTGAGTAGTTGGCAGGGCTATCAGTGGTGGCGGTGGGCGGCTGCTCCGGTGGTGGCGGTGGAGTCGGAGGCCTTGGCGGTGCAGATTGAGATTCCCCGCAATACTTCAACGCGGCAAATTGGGGCGGATTTGGCGGCGGCGGGGGTGATTCATTCCGCTTGGGCTTGGAATATTTGGGCCTTTTGGTTGGCGGTGCAGGATCAAAATGGCAGTTTTAAGGCGGGGCGTTATCTGCTCTCACCAGGGGAGGATTTAAGGGCGATCGCCCAAACCCTTTGGCAAGGGGAAGTCCTCCAACGGAGTTTTACCATTCCTGAAGGATGGCGGCTCACCCAGATCGCCCAAGCCCTGGAAGCCCAAGGCTATTTCAGCGCGGCGGCCTTCATGACCGCAGCCCAAACCATCCCCAACGAGCAATTTTCCTGGCTTGACCCGGAATGGGCCAGCGTCGAAGGCTTTCTCTATCCCGATACTTACCAATTACCCGCCGGAGCCGTGACCCCCCAACAGGTGATCCAAATGATGCTGGCTCGATTTGAAGCCAAGGCTTTGCCCCTCTATCAGGCCCAGATAGATCCAGAAAAGCCCAGTTTGCGCGATTGGGTAACGGTGGCGAGTTTAGTGGAAAAAGAGGCCGCCGTGGATCAAGAGCGGGGAACCATTGCTGGGGTTTTCTGGCGACGACTGGCCCAGGGGATGAAATTGGAGGCGGATCCCACGGTGGAATATGCGTTAAACCGTCGCCAAACCGCCGATCGCCCCCTCACCTTGACGGAAGTCGCCACACCCCATCCTTACAATACCTATGTTAACAATGGGCTACCCCCTGGGCCCATCGCTAGTCCGGGGCAAGCCAGCCTAGAGGCAACCCTCAAACCCACCCCGACGGACTATCTCTTTTTTGTCGCGAACTACGATGGCACTCATACTTTTAGCCGCACGTTGGCGGAACATGAGGCGGCGGTGCAGCGGATTCGGGCCCAGCGGGCAGCGAATGCGCCTTAGGGCGATAATGGAAGCTGGCAATCCAAAACAAGGTAATCATGGCAACAATGCAATGGGATCGATTACTCCGCCCTAGTTTGGTGTTGGGGGGAACGATTCTCGATCTGACTCCGGCGCTGATCGCCCACCATGACCTCAAGGGGTTGATCTTGGATGTGGATGAAACGTTGGTTCCCCTGCGGGAACAGATGGTTTCGGAGCCGGTGGTGGCTTGGGTGGAGTCGATCCGGCCCCAGGTTGCTCTCTGGTTGGTGAGTAATAATCTCAGTCAGTCCCGCATTGGTGGTATTGCTCAATCCTTGAACCTGCCCTATATCTTGGGGGCGCGGAAGCCGTCGCGCCGAAAATTGCGTGAAGCGATCGCGGCGATGGATCTCCCCCCGACTACGGTGGCGATGGTGGGCGATCGCCTCTTTACCGATGCCTTAGCGGGGAATCGCCTCGGACTTTTTACCATTCTCGTTGAACCGATGGTGGATCCGGGGGCGGCGCAGTTCTATCCGATCCGCAATTTTGAGGTGTGGCTCAGTCGTAAGCTCGGTGTCACGCTCCATCATCCAGGGGACAATTCCCGCTGAGATGACAAATTGTGAAGAAAACCTTAAAAAATAAAATATTGTCTGGATTTTCTGGCAATCTCTTTATTCAAGTTGGAAATGAGGTCAGCCGATATAAAGACCTTAACGATACAAGCGAAGATAATTTTGAATGAGCGCTAGCCCTGTGAGTTAAAGTACAGAGCTAGCGCTCATTCTTTTGACAGCCAAGGGTTTCAGCACTCTCCATCCCCCAGAACCTTCCCTTCTATGCCTGAGTTTGGCGTTACCCCCTCCCCGTAAATCTCGGCGTTAACGGTGAGGCGGTCTTGCTTGTTGTCTGGTTTTCCTTCATAATTCTTAACTTAGTGTTTTGCGGCGATCGCCCATGAAAATGGCTCTGGTTCATGAATGGTTAACACCCCAAGCAACGGGGGGATCAGAGTTGGTGGTGCGGGAAATTTTGCAAACGGTGGAGGCAGACCTCTACGCCCTGATTGATTTTGAATCCCGCAATCCAGATAGTTATCTCTATGGCCGGGCGATCGGCACGACTTTTTTACAACATTTTCCCCAAGCTGCCCGCAAAATTCAACAATACCTGCCCCTCTTTCCCCTCGCCATTGAGCAACTCAACCTCAGCGGCTACGAGGTCATCCTCTCCTCCTCCCATGCCGTCGCCAAGGGCATCCTCACCCATTCCCAACAACTCCACCTCTGCTATTGCCACACGCCGATGCGCTACGCCTGGGATCTCACCTTTGACTATCTCAATAGCAGTCGCCTCGGTCAGGGCCTACCGGGGCTATTCACCCGCATGATTTTGCACTATCTGCGCCAATGGGATGTCCTCAGTGCCAACCGCGTCGATTACTTCATCGCCAACTCCCACCACACCGCCCAACGGATTTGGCGCTGCTACCGCCGCCCCGCTGAAGTGATCTATCCCCCCGTTGCCCTGGATCGCTTTATCTACGAACCCCAAAAGGCAGATTTTTACCTGACCGTGTGCCGGTTAGTGAGTTATAAGCGCGTAAAATTGATCATTGAGGCTTTCAATGAACTTCAACTCCCCTTGATTGTGATTGGCGATGGCCCAGAATTGTCCCCCTTGCGGGCGATCGCCCGCAACAATGTCCAACTAATCGGGAATCAATCTCATGCTGTTGTTGCCACCCACATGGCCCAGGCCAAAGCCTTTGTTTATGCCGCTTGCGAGGACTTTGGGATCGCCCCCGTTGAAGCCCAAGCCTGCGGAACCCCCGTAATCGCCTACGGAGCCGGTGGGGCCTTAGAAACGGTGCGAGATGTTCGTCAAGACCCCAGAACTGGTACTGGCTTATTATTTCAGCCCCAAGATCCAGCGGCTCTGGTCAAAACCGTTAGAATTTTTGAAGAAATCTGTGGCAAAATTCGACCAGAATCCTGTCATCAGCAAGCCCAAAAATTTGCGGCGACAGTTTTTCAGCAACGCTATCTTCAGTTTCTGGAGCGTTGCTATGCCGATTGGTCAGCCCAGTCTTTGACGGGGCCGGTCCATCCCTTGTGAGGGGAATGGTTGGATATCGCTAGGGCAACTTAGCGATCGCAATTGTTATGTGGTGTGATGTGAAGGAGTACAATGACCGCCGAAAGCCAATTGGTTTCCGTCAAGCTAATTCGTGGATTAGTGGCTAGAAGCCATCAATCCCTGACGAAGAAAAACCGGGCCCGCTCACCGCGAGCGATCGCCCGCCCCATTGAAAGCATCGTTGCCAAGCGCATTTTTGATGTCCTCTTTGCGGCCACAATTTTAATTACCCTTTCACCCTTGTACCTGATCCTGGCCCTGGCGATCGCCATCACTTCACCCGGGCCGGTGTTCTACAGTCAAGAGCGCATTGGTAAAGATTATCAGCCCTTTCGGTGTATCAAATTTCGCACCATGGTTCACAATGCAGATGCCCTGCTTGCGGACATGGTTTCAAGCTGTCCCCGACTCCAAGAAGAATTTGAATCCGACTACAAGATCCGTCAAGATCCCCGCATTACCCCCATTGGTAAATTTCTGCGGCTCACCAGCTTGGATGAATTGCCGCAATTTTGGAATGTCCTCTGGGGGGATATGAGTGTGGTGGGCCCCCGCCCCTTAGTGCCGGAAGAATTGCCCCGCTATGGCCGCTATATGGCCAAAGTACTAACGATTAAACCCGGCATTACTGGCCTGTGGCAGGTTTCGGGCCGCAATGATATTCCCTACCATCGCCGGGTGCAAATTGATGTGTACTATGCTGGCCACCACAGTTGGTGGCTCGATCTCTTCATTATTGCTAAAACCATTGGTGTGGTTTTATTTCCCCGCAATAGTGGCGCATATTAGGATGTCACCCCCAACCCCACGGTTCTCTCCGCTTGTGGGTACAGATCACACCGGCTCCCTCTGTTTTAACCTAAGGTGATGCCATTGTGGAAATCACTGCCACCGGAACGCTGCTAAGGAATATTCAAGCATGACGCAACTGAAAAAAGCCCTGATTACAGGTATTACAGGTCAAGATGGCTCCTATCTGAGTGAACTGCTCCTTGACAAGGGCTACGAAGTCCACGGGATTATTCGGCGCACATCCACGTTTAACACCGATCGCATTGATCATATCTATGTTGATCCCCATAGTGAGGGGGCGAAGTTCTTTCTCCATTATGGTGATCTCACCGATGGCACGACCCTGCGCCGGATTATCGAGGCGATTGAACCCCAGGAAATTTATAACTTGGGGGCCCAGTCCCATGTGCGGGTCAGCTTTGATGCGCCGGAATATACCGCTGATGCGGTGGGGTTAGGCACGTTGCGGATTTTGGAAGCGGTGCGGGATTATCAGCAGCGCACCGGCAATCAAGTCCGCTTTTATCAAGCGGGTTCCTCGGAAATGTTTGGCAAAGTGCAAGCGGTTCCCCAAACGGAGGAAACCCCCTTTTATCCCCGTAGTCCCTACGCCTGCGCGAAGGTCTATGCCCATTGGCAAACGATTAACTATCGCGAATCCTATGATCTCTTTGCCTGCAATGGCATTTTGTTTAACCATGAGTCGCCGCGACGGGGGGAAACCTTTGTGACGCGGAAGATTACCCGGGCGATCGCCCGTATCCTCGCTGGTCAACAACAGGATCTTTATTTGGGCAATTTAGACTCAAAACGGGATTGGGGTTATGCCAAGGATTATGTCAAGGCCATGTGGCTGATGTTGCAACAGGATCAGCCCGATGATTATGTGATCTCGATGAATGAAACCCATTCAATTCGAGAGTTTCTCAATATTGCTTTTGGTTATGTCAATCTCAATTGGGAAGATTATGTCAAATTTGACCCCCGCTATCTACGGCCCACGGAGGTGGAATTGTTGATCGGGGATTGTACCAAGGCGAAAACCCAGTTAGGGTGGCAACCTTCGGTGACGTTTGCGGAATTAGTGCAACTGATGGTAGATGCGGATCTCATGGCCTTGGGGTTAGCATCCCCTGGAGGAACAACTTCCGAGCAATTACAAGCGGATATGGCCTATGTGCGCCATACCAGTATGACGGTGGATTAACCACAAACTTAGTAAGGCGTGATCAGGAGGCCCGGTATGATTCCATTAGCAGAGAAGCGCATCCTCGTGACGGGGGGGGCAGGATTTTTAGGTAAGCAGGTGGTGGCGCAATTGCAAGCGGCCGGGGCGCAGGGGGAGAAGATTACAGTGGTGCGATCGCGCGATTACAACCTCTGTGAGATGGCCGCCTGCCAAGCAGCGGTACAGGATCAGGATATTGTCATTCACCTCGCCGCCCATGTGGGGGGGATTGGTCTCAACCGAGAAAAACCAGCGGAATTGTTCTATGACAACCTCATGATGGGGGCGCAATTGATCCACGCTGCCCAGCAAGCCGGGGTGGAAAAGTTTGTCTGTGTGGGGACGATCTGCGCCTATCCCAAATTTACGCCGGTTCCCTTCAAAGAAGATGATCTGTGGAATGGCTACCCGGAGGAAACCAATGCCCCCTACGGTGTGGCGAAAAAAGCCCTGTTGGTGCAATTGGCGGCCTATCGCCAACAGTATGGCTTTAATGGCATTTATCTCTTGCCGGTGAATCTTTATGGCCCTGAAGATAATTTCAACCCCGCCAGTTCCCATGTTATCCCGGCCCTAATTCACAAAGTCCATGAGGCCCAGCAACGGGGGGATCAAACCCTGCCGGTGTGGGGCGATGGTAGCCCAACGCGGGAGTTTCTCTATTCCACCGATGCGGCCCGGGGGATTGTCATGGCCACCCAAGGTTATGATGAAGCGGAGCCGGTGAACCTGGGAACAGGTTATGAGATTTCGATCCGGGATTTGGTGGAGTTGATCTGTGAATTAATGGGCTTTACCGGCGAAATTGTTTGGCAGACGGAGCAGCCCAATGGCCAACCCCGCCGTTGCCTCGATACCCAACGGGCCAAAGAAAAGTTTGGTTTTGTGGCCGAGATGGATTTTAAGCAGGGTTTAGAGAATACAATTAATTGGTATCGGCAACAGGCTTAGGGAGAGGGCGATCGCCGATCGCCTTCTGTTCAGAGTTACCGTTAACGATAGGTTTTGGTGATGGGAAGAGTTTGGTGGCTCTATCTCCAGGGGGGAAAATGAAGCATTCACAGAATCGGATCAATGAATATCGACGTTATCGATGGCGGGGGGCGATCCGCCATAGCGTACTGATCGCCTCAGTTCTCCTCACCGTCATGATCACAACAACCCCCCTCCCCAGTTGGGGACAGGGGGCCAACCGCTCAGAGCAGTTGGATAATCTCCTCCGGCAGGGGCGGGATTTTGTCGATGCGGGGGATTTTCAGCGGGCTTTAGATATTTACCAGGAAGCGGTTTATATTGACCGCACCAACCCGAGAATTTACTCCGGCATTGGCTACTTGCATACGTTACAGGGCAACTACACCGCAGCGGTACAAGCCTACGAATATGCCCTTATCCTCGACCCGGATAATATCCATTTTCTCTATGCCTTGGCCTTTTCCCAGGCCCAACTGAGCCGCAACAGCGATGCAGAGCAAACCTATCGCCGCGCCCTTCAGCACAACCGCAACCACATTGATAGCTATTTAGGCTTAGGGGTGGTGTTGATGCGTCAAGGTCGCCACCGGGAGGCTTATCAGGTCTATCAACAGGCGGCTCAGTTGGATCCGAAAGATGGGGGGGTTTATGGCATGATGGCCACTGCCCTGCTGGAGCAGGATCGTCCCCAGGAGGCGATTAATTTGCTCCAACAAGCCACCCAACGCCATCCCTATAACGGCAACCTTTGGATGCAGTTGGGGATCTTCCTGATTGGCATGACGACGAACCAGGAAGCGGCGTTGCAAGCCTTTAACCAAGCGGCCCGCATTGATCCCCGTAACCCGATGGTTCAGGTGCAAATTGGCAACCTTTTGCAGGAGCAGGGCAACATTGATGAAGCCCAAAATATTTTCTATCGGGCGGTGGCCATGGCCCCCGATACGCCCCAGGGGCAATTGGAAATTGGCGATATTCTGTTTCAGCGACAGGCCTATTTACCGGCGATCGTTGCCTATCGCCGCGTTACCCAACTGGCCCCGGAAGATCCGAAGGGCTATCACCGTTTAGGGCTGGCATTGGAATATCGCGATCGCCGCCCCGAAGCCGTTTCTGCCTGGCAAACCGCCCTGGAGCTTTACCAACGGCAGGGGAATCAACTCGGAGCCAAAACCATTGAATCCCTGTTAGGGGGCAACCGTCCCAACGATCCCTTCCGGCCCTTTAATTAAGGGGGGTCAACAGAAACCGGGTTTCTTGCATCTGCTCATTTTGCCCTAGCATCCTCACAGAAACCCGGTTTCTAGACTGGCAAATTTGGAAAATGGGAATCATGCCATAAAACCCCCTGAATATCAGGGGGTTTTAATCACTTCAGGGGAATGATCCTATTTCAACCGTTCCGTGGTGACGGCGGCGACAATATCCACCGTTTCCTCCACCGCTGGCGCAAAGGCCGCCGCTGTTTTGGGCCGGTCAATGCGGAACATCAACACCCCCAACGGCGGCAAACAGAGGTCGATGGAATAGGGCTGATTGTGGTAGCCCCATTCTTCCGCCCATTTACCCCCTAAATTCCCCATATTGCTGCCGCCGTACTGGCCCGCATCACTATTGAAAATTTCCGTGTAGAAACCCAGTTCCGGCACACCAACCCGGTAATGGCTATGGGGTTGGGGCGTAAAATTACACACCGCCACAATGTAATTATCCGGATCATTGCTGCGACGCAGAAATGACACCACACTATGATTATTGTCGCTACAGTCGATCCATTGGAACCCTTCCTGCTCGTAGTCTTTTTCGTAGAGCGCCGGTTCCCGCTGATAGAGGGCATTGATGTCAATAAAGAACTGCTTGAGTTGCTGATGGGATTGGTGCTGGAGCAAATGCCATTCCAGATCCCCCCAGATATTCCACTCACTCCATTGGCCAAACTCCATGCTCATAAACATGGTTTTCTTGCCAGGGTGGGCAAACATATAGGCAAAGAGCGATCGCACGTTGGCAAATTTTTGCCACTCATCCCCCGGCATCTTACCCACCATATTGCTCTTACAATGCACCACCTCATCATGGGAGAGGGCGAGCATATAGTTCTCGCTGTGGTTGTACCACATACTGAACGTAATATTATTTTGATGGAATTGGCGGAACCAGGGATCCATGCTGAAATAATCCAGCATATCGTGCATCCAGCCCATATTCCACTTCAGGTTAAAGCCCAACCCCCCCACATAGGTGGGCCAAGACACCATCGGCCAATCCGTTGATTCCTCAGCAATAGATAAGGCCCCCGGATAGTAGCTAAACAGCACACTATTGAACTGACAAATAAATTCCCGCGCCTCTAAATGCTCATGGCCGCCGTACTCATTGGCCGTCCATTCCCCATCCTTACGGAAATAATTGCGATAAAGCATCGAAGCCACCGCATCAACGCGAATCCCGTCAATGTGGTACTTATCAAACCAGAACAGGACGTTAGAAACAAGGAAGTTACGCACCTCATTGCGGCCATAGTTAAACACCAACGTTCCCCATTCCTTATGCTCCCCAATGCGCGGGTCAGCATATTCGTAAAGGTGGGAACCATCAAAAAAGGCCAAACCATGGCTATCTTTCGGGAAGTGGCCGGGAACCCAATCGACAATCACCCCAATGCCGTTTTCATGGCATTTATCCACAAAGTACATAAAATCTTCCGGGGGGCCATAGCGGGAGGTGGGGGCATAATAACCCGTTACCTGATAACCCCAAGAACCATCGTAGGGATGCTCCGCCACGGGCAAGAGTTCAATATGGGTATAGCCCAATTCCTTCACATAGGGAATGATCCGCTCCGCCATTTCGTAATAGGTGAGGTAGCGAGCGCCGGGTTTGTAGTCGTTGGCTTGGATGGCGGGGCCTTCGCCGCTGCAATATTGGGCGGGGTAATCAATGGCCTCATGGAGCCAAGACCCCATGTGCATTTCATAAACGGAGATCGGCTGTTTTAACTGTTCCGTGTGGCGGCGTTTTTCCAACCAATCCGCATCATGCCATTCGTACTGATCCAAATTGGAGACAATCGAAGCACTTTGGGGCCGGACTTCTTGATAAAAACCGTAGGGGTCGGATTTTTCGTAGATGTGGCCTTCCCAGTTTTTGACCTCGTATTTATATTTTGTGCCGTTGCTCACTTCGGGAATAAATAAATCCCAGGTGCCATTGCCCCGTTTGCGCATTTGATGGAGGCGGCCATCCCAGTTGTTAAATTCACCAATAATTGAGACGTTGCGGGCATTGGGGGCCCAAACGGCAAAATAAACCCCTTGTACGCCGTCGATCTCGAAGACGTGCGCCCCCATTTTTTCATAAATGCGGTGGTGGTTGCCTTCGGCAAAGAGGTGGAGATCAAAATCCGTGAGTTGGGGGGAGCGGAAGGCGTAGGGATCATAGATCACCCGTTCGTGTTTGCCCTCTTGAATCCGGAGTTGGTAGTTGGCCAGTTCGGGGGTTTCAATTTTGCACTCGAAGAAGTTGGGGTGATGCACTGCTTGCATCAGGTGTTCTTTATGGTCGCCGGGACAAACGACCCACACTTTTTCGGCGTTGGGCAGGTAGGCGCGGACAACCCAGCTTTTGACAATGCCGTTTTGTTCCAGGGGATGGGGGCCAAGCACCTCAAAGGGGTCGTGGTGTTGATTCCAAACAATCTTGTTAACTTGTTCTGGGGCAATCATATTGAACTTTTATCGTGGTTGGATAACGAAAGACTGCAAGTGCGATTCCCGGCGGAACGCGCTCCCGACAACTCCGGTTGGGTTAAGTTTAATATATTTTAATATTTCGCACTTTTGGCCTTTTTCTCAGCTAAGTTTCGTGACGGGTCGCTGAGACTAACCACTCAAGGGTTGGTCTGGGGGGATGGGCCGCGCCATCGCAGGAGATCCCCCCGGCTGCGCCGGCCCCCTTAAAAAGGGGGCTGAAATGCAGAACCCCCCTTGTTAAGGGGCAGGGGGGATCCCGTTCAGGAGGAGCGGGGGCTGAAATGCAAAACCCCCCTTGTTAAGGGGGGCAGGGGGGATCCCGTTCAGGAGGAGCGGGGGCTGAAATGCAGAACCCCCCTTGTTAAGGGGGGCAGGGGGGATCCCGTTCAGGGGGTTAATTGCGCCCCAGCCATTTTTCGCTGTTGATGCGTTGGAGTGTGTAGAGGACGATGAGGTCGAGGGTGATTTTGCGCTCGTCGATCATGAAGGATTCGAGGGTGCTGGGTTGGCTGCCGTAGGTGGTGGCGGAGAAGCCTTTTTGCCCGGTGAGGCTTTCATCGAACCAGTAGAGGTTAAAGCGGCGATCGCCCTTTTGCCATTGCCCTTCAACTTGCCAATAGGCGTTGGAGTCGGTGAAGCCGGTGAGATCAACGGGTTTTTTCACAAAGGCGAGATCCATATCTGTTAACCCGGCTTCGATAAAGGCGGTTTTAAGGCTGGGGAGGAAATCCTGCTCCATGAATGCGGTGAAGGGTTTGTCTTCTGGGGCGGGGGGCTTTTCCTTTTTGGCTTTGGCGGCGGGGGCTTTGGCTTTATCGGTTTCAGTCATAATGGGGCGATCGCAACGGCAGGATTTCCATCCTATTGTAGGGAAAAACGTTCCCGGTGGATCAAGGGGTGAGGTGAGAGAACCGGCCGAGATGTTAGGGTACTCCGGGGAGACTCTGCTAAATTAATTGGGGTTAGGGGTAGAGGGTTTTTCTTGTCGTTCATGGGCAAGATTGTCAAGCCCTGACCCTTGGCTGTGCATCCCTGGTGCGCCTCCCGCCCTGAAGTCGTTCTTTTTTTGCCTGTGAATCTATGCCCACAAAACTCTATGAAGGGAAAGCAAAAATTCTCTATACCACGGATGATCCGGCGGTCTTGCTGAGTTGCTTTAAAGACGATGCCACCGCCTTTAATGCTCAAAAACGTGGCACGATTACCGGTAAAGGCGCAATCAACTGCACGATTACCGCTGCTCTCTTGGCATATTTGGCAGACCAAGGCATTCCCACCCATTACCTCGAAACCGTCAGTCCGACAGAAATGCGGGTGCGGGCGGTGCAAATTATCCCCTTGGAGGTGGTGGTGCGCAATGTGGTGGCGGGGAGTTTGGCGCGGGAAACGGGGCTGCCCGTGGGCCAGGTGCTCTCGCGGCCCTTGGTGGAGTTTTATTATAAAAATGACGACTTAGGGGATCCCCTCTTGACGGGCGATCGCCTCCAGTTGATGGAACTTGCCACCCCAGAACAAGTCTCAACCATTCAACACTACGCCCTCCAAATTAATCAGCATTTAACCGCATTCTTTAATCGCTGCGGCATTACGCTGGTGGATTTTAAACTGGAGTTCGGATTAGATGCCCAAAACCAGATCCGATTAGCGGACGAAATCAGTCCCGATACCTGTCGGCTCTGGGATCAAGGGGAAAGCGATCCGGAACGGCGGGTGCTGGACAAAGACCGATTTCGCCATGACCTTGGTCAAGTGGAAGCGGCCTACGAAACGATCCGAGAACGGGTGCTGAAGGCGGTCACGTCTGGCGCTGCGGTTTAAACTGTTTCGTTGACTGTATTTTTTATTCGTTGGTGTGTGGACGTGCTCAATCAAACTCATATGCGCCTCTCTCATGTTGTGTTAACGCTGTTGGCGACCTCCGTCACGGTTCCATTGGCTCCCCCCGCTTGGAGCCAGACCGATTTTGATAGGGTCAACCCGATCACGGCTGCCCCCACCTGGGACAAAGCTGTGAAATCTAGCCCTAAGGACGTGATTGAACCGGCTTGGTCAGGAACCACCCCAGAAACTCGTTCCCCCTGGGCCCCGAGCACCGTTGCCGATTTCAACACCACCGCCACAGCCATTCCCTTGGAGGCATTGTCGCCCGCGCTCCTGCCCATTGAACCAGCCCCCACAACCCTCCCGGTGGTCACGGAAAACATTACCCTGCCCCCCACCGTAACCAAGGCAGCGGATTTCAGCCTTGCCCAGGGTGAACCCCCCCTGCCGGAACCGGAGAACCAACCCACCGAATCCAACCAACCGACTGAACCCATCCGCCAAGCCCAACCCGCTGCCCCCCCCGAAGCCCAGGTTTTGGTTTCGGAGGTGGTGGTGGCGGGCCCGGGCCTCACCCCAGAACTGGAAACCCTCGTTTACAACACGATTAACACCCGTCCAGGGTTGAACACGAGCCGCAGCCAACTGCAAGCGGATGTGAATGCCATCTTTGAAACCGGCTTCTTTAGCAATGTCACCCAAGCCCCCGAAGATACGCCCTTGGGGGTGCGGGTGACGTTTAATGTGGAAGTGAACCCGGTGGTGCGCTCAGTGACGATTCAACGCATTCCGGAGGTGGCGGAGGGCGATCGCCGCATTCCCCAAGCCGTGTTAGATGACATCTTTGGTGATAGCACCGGCAAAGTCCTCAACCTGCGCGAACTCCAAGAAGGCATCACTCGCGTTAACCAGTGGTATCAAGACAATGGTTACGACCTGGCCCAAGTGGTGGGGAACCCAGAAATTTATGGGGATGGTCGCGTTGTTTTAACGGTGGCCGAAGGGCAAATTGAAGCGATTCGGGTACGGTTCCTCGATGAAGAGCAGGAAGAAACCAAAGGCCGCACCCGCGAATTCATCATCACCCGCGAAATGCAACTCAAGCCCGGCGGTGTATTTAGCCGCACCATTGCCCAACAGGATCTCCAACGGATTTTTGGTTTGGGGCTGTTTGAGGATGTGGGGTTATCCTTTGAACCCGGCAGCGATCCCTCCCAGGTGATCCTCAATGTCAATGTCCAAGAGGCGAATACCGGCTCTGTAGCCGCTGGGGCGGGGTTCAGTTCCGCCAGTGGCTTTTTTGGCACCTTTAGCTATCAACAGCGCAATTTAGGGGGCAATAACCACACCGTTGGTGGAGAATTGCAATTGGGGACGCGAGAATTGTTGTTTGATCTCAACTTTACCGACCCCTGGATTGCTGGGGATCCCTACCGCACCTCCTACACGGTGAACGCCTTCCGCCAACGGTCAATTTCTTTAATTTTTGACGAAGGGAATCCGGAGGTGCGCTTGCCCAATGGCGATCGCCCCCGCGTTTTGCGGACCGGCGGCGGTATTGATTTCACCCGTCCCCTCGCCGACCCCTTTGAAACACCGGAATGGACGTTATCCGCTGGGTTCAGCTATCAAGGCATCTCCCTCCGGGATGCCAACGGCGACCTTAGCCCTAGGGATGCCTTGGGGAACCTGCTCTCCTTCACGGAAAACGGCAAAGATACCATCATGGCCCTGCGATTTGGGGCCGTGCGGGATCTGCGCAATAACACCACCGATCCCACCTCCGGCTCCCTCCTCCGTCTCGGCATGGAGCAAACCATTCCCATCGGCTCTGGCAATATCCTCTTTAACCGCCTCCGGGCCAGCTACAGCACCTACTACCCGGTGGATTGGCTCAATTTTACCAATGACCCCGATGCCCCCCAAGCCCTCGCCTTTAACATCCAAGGCGGCACGATTGTTGGGGATTTGCCCCCCTACGAAGCCTTTAGCATGGGGGGAGCCAACTCGGTGCGGGGCTACCGTGAAGGGGATGTGGGCAGTGGTCGCTCCTACATCCAAGCCACGGCGGAATACCGCTTTCCGATTTTGTCGTTTATCGGCGGGGCGGCCTTTGTGGACTATGCCACGGATCTGGGGACTGGGACTGATGTACCGGGTAATCCCGCCGGAGTGCGCAATAAACCCGGTTCTGGCTTCGGCTATGGCTTGGGCCTGCGGATTCAATCCCCCTTGGGGCCGATTCGGTTAGATTATGGCTTAAATGACCAAGGGGATAGTCGTCTCCATTTTGGCATTGGACAACGGTTCTAGACCCTTTAGCCCTAGGGAAGATCACCATGCAACAGCTTACGGGCCCCGCCCAAACCCTTGCCCAAGCCGTCACTCGCCAGGGGATTGGGCTTCATTCGGGCCAAACGACCACGGTGCGATTGTTACCGGCGCTGCCGGAGCAGGGCCGCTATTTTGTCCGGGTGGATCTCCCCGGTGCGCCAGAAATCGCCGCTACCCTCCCCCAAGTGGGGGAAACTACCCTTTCAACGGAGCTACGGGCCGGGGAAGCGACGATCCGCACGGTGGAGCATCTCCTCGCTGCTATCGCTACCGCTGGGATTACCGCCCTCCGGATTGAGGTGGATGGCCCGGAGATTCCCCTGTTGGATGGTTCTGCCCAAAATTGGGTGGAGGCGATCGCCTCCGTCGGCACACAACCCCTAGAGGGCCCCACCCCCCAGCCGCTGATGCTCCAAGCACCGATCACCGTACAACAGAGGGATGCCTTTGTCACCGCCATCCCCGCCCCCGGCCTCCAATTTTCCTACGGCGTAGATTACCCCTACGCCCCCATCGGCCAACAATGGCACAGTTGGCAACCGGGGCGCGATGACTTTGCCACCACCATCGCCCCGGCCCGCACCTTCGGCTTCGCGGATCAAATTGAACAGTTGCGTAACCTAGGCTTGATCAAAGGGGGAAGCCTTGACAATGCCCTCGTCTGTAACCGAGAGCGCTGGTTAAATCCCCCATTAAGATTTGCAAATGAGCCAGTCCGTCATAAACTTTTAGATCTAGTAGGAGACTTAAGTTTATTGGGAGCTTTCCCCTACGCCCATATCGTGGCGTATAAAGCGAGTCACCACCTTCATATTCAATTTGCTCAGGCCCTTGCCCAAGCGCAAAGCAAAGGCGGCTCGTCTACAATCCCGATAGGTATTGGGGTTTGCCCATAACGTGCATGCATGATCTTGCGAACCGACTATCACTAAGCCGATGACCATAGTAACTGATCGAACTGAGGCGCAAACTGCTGCGTTAGACCATCCTGACAACCCCACGCCCGCCAATGTTCCGGCTGCTCCGGAAATGGTGATGGGGATTGCTGAAATTCAAGCCATCTTGCCCCATCGTTATCCCTTCGCTTTGGTTGACCGGATTATTCAGTATTTACCGGGCAAACAGGCTGTGGGCATTAAGAACGTGACGATGAACGAGCAGTTTTTCCAAGGGCATTTTCCGGGACGGCCAATGATGCCAGGGGTGCTGATGGTGGAAGCCATGGCGCAGGTGGGGGGGATTATTCTCAAACAAATGCCAGGGCAGGAAAAAAGCCTCTTTGTATTTGCGGGGATTGATAAAGTGCGGTTTCGTCGGCCGGTGGTGCCAGGCGATCGCCTCGTCATGACGGTGGAACTCTTACGCTTCCGCTCCGGTCGGTTTGGCAAAATGCACGGCCGTGCTGAAGTCGATGGTGAGCTTGCTGTTGAAGGTGAAATGCTGTTCTCCTTGGTGGAATGAATCTTGCCGGAGCTATTTCCTTGAAACCCTTAATTCACCCTACATCGGTTATTGACCCGGACGCTCGCCTTCATCCCACTGTCACCGTGGGCCCCTATACCGTTATTGGGGCCGGCGTGACGGTGGGGGCAGAAACCACGATCGGGGCCCATGTTGTGATTGAGGGGCCCACCGAAATTGGAGTGGGCAACCACATTTTTCCCGGTTCGGCCATTGGTTTAGAACCCCAAGACCTGAAATACCAAGGGGGGAAAAGCCGGGTGCGGATTGGGAACTATAACCGCATTCGGGAATATGTGACGATTAACCGCGCTACCAATGATGGGGAAGAGACGGTCATCGGTGATCATAATTTGCTCATGGCCTATGTCCATGTGGCCCATAATTGCATCCTTTCGGACAATATTGTCATTGCTAATGGGGTTGCTCTAGCGGGCCATGTGGAGTTGGAGTCACGGGTGGTGATTGGTGGGATTTTGGGCATTCATCAATTTGTGCGTGTGGGGAAAATGGCGATGTTGGGGGGGATGAGTCGGATTGACCGGGATGTCCCCCCCTATATGTTGGTGGAGGGAAATCCAGCGCGGGTGCGATCGCTCAACCTGGTGGGGTTACGCCGGGCGGGTCTGAATCCAGAGGAATTGGCCCTTCTGAAAAAAGCCTTTCGCCTCCTCTATCGTTCCGATGTCCAACTTACCCACGCAGTACAACAACTGGAAACCCTCAGTGATGATCCCCATTTAGCCCATTTGCACCGCTTTTTAATGGCCTCCTTTGGGGAAAAGCGCCGGGGCTTAATTCCCGGCAAGCGCTAGGGCTGTAGTGAGTCGTGAGGGAAAACGGTAAACTTCTCTTTTCTCTCTCCTCTTTTCTCCCTTCATTGGTAACGTTCAATTTTGTGAATTCATGCGGATTTTTATCAGTACCGGGGAAGTTTCCGGGGATTTACAGGGGGCCTTGCTGGCCGCTGCCTTGGCCCGTCAGGCTCAAAAACGGGGTTTGGCTCTGGAAATGGTGGGGTTAGGGGGCGATCGCATGGCCGCCGCTGGCGTGGATTTGGTGGCCCATACGACGGCAATTTCCGGGTTTGGCATTTTGGAATCGTTGCCGGTGGTGTTACCCGCTGTCAAGGCGCGGCGCAAGGCGGAGCAGCACATCAAAAACCATCCGCCCGATCTGCTCATCCTCATCGACTACGAAGGCTTTAATTCGGGGCTGGGGGCCTACTGTAAACGCCTGTTTCCACAAACCCCCGTGGTCTATTACATTGCCCCTCAACTTTGGGTCTGGAATCCCTTTCCCGGTAAGGCGGAAATGTTGGTGAACTTGTGCGATCGCATTTTTGCCATTTTTCCCGAAGAAGCCCGCTACTTTGGCAATTTGGGGGGGAATGTGACCTGGGTGGGCCATCCCCTCTTGGATCGGATGACCGCTGCCCCCAGTCGGGCTGCTGCCCGTGACCAGTTGGGCATTCCCGCCGCACAAACGGCCATTGCCCTTGTTCCCGCCTCCCGCCCTCAGGAAATTAAAACCCTCTGGCCGATCATTGCCGCCGCTGCCCAGGGCATCCAACAGGCTCAACCGGGGGTAAAGTTTTGGATTCCCGTTTCTGTCCCTGCGTTTCGTCCCGCCTTGGAGGGGGCGATCGCCCAATATGATTTAAAAGCGGAAATTGTCGAGGGCAATTCCCTGACAGTTCTCGCTGCCGCTGACTTAGCCATTACCAAATCCGGCACAGTTTCCCTCGAATTAGCCCTGTTAAAAGTCCCCCAAGTCGTGGTCTATCGCATGACCTGGCTAACAATATGGGTGGCCCGCACCATCTTTAACCTCAAGATTCCCTACGTCAGCCCCGCCAATCTGCTGCTGATGGAAAACATCGTGCCGGAATTGATCCAGGAAAACGCCACACCGGAGAAAATTGTCCAAGCAAGCCTGGCTCTCCTCAATCAACCCCAACGGCGGGAGCAGATGAATCAAGATTATGGCCGGATGCGATCGCAAATGGGAGAATTGGGAGTGTGCGATCGCACCGCTGCCGGTATTTTAGATCTGATCCCCCAACCCTAAAGAGGAGCCTAAAGAAGGGCGAAAGGTTTTTCGTCCCTACGGCAAAGAAGGGCGAAAGATTTTTCGCCCCTACACAAAAGAGGGCGAAAGATTTTTCGCCCCTCCAGATTCTTCACAGTTCCCCCTTGGCCTATGACTGTCCCTACGAATCGGCTCACCTCCCTTGATGTTTTTCGGGGAGGGGCGATCGCCAGCATGATCCTCGTCAATACTCCCGGCAGTTGGAGCCACGTCTATCCCCCCCTCCTCCATGCGGAATGGCACGGCTTCACGCCGACGGATTTAGTCTTTCCCGCCTTCCTCTTTATCGCGGGGGTGGCTATGGCCTTTTCATTGCACAAATATCAGGAAGGGGCAACGCTGAACCGGGCCGTCTATCTGCGCCTTGCCCGCCGTTGCGCCCTCCTCTTCCTCATCGGTTTAGGGCTGAATAGCCTCAGCCTCATCCTCCGCAATTGGCCCAGCCCCGATTTTGCCAATCTGCGCATTTTCGGCGTGCTGCAACGGATCAGCCTTGCCTACCTCGGCGGTTCGCTCCTTGTCCTCCACCTCCAACGCCGCTGGCTCTGGCTCACCGCTGGGGGCCTGTTGTTACTCTATTGGGGCCTAATCAGCTTCGTTCCTGTCCCAGGATTTGGCATTGGCGATCTTTCCCCAGAGGGCAACCTCGTCGGCTATCTCGATCGCACGCTCTTCCCCCCCACCCACCTCTACACCCCCAACTTTGACCCAGAAGGTCTACTCAGTACCATTCCGGCGATGGTGACGCTTTTGGGGGGCTATTTCACGGGGGACTGGCTGCGGGATCAACCCCGCAGTTCTCGCACCAGTTTAGGCTTGGCGATGTTTGGGTTAATGGCGGTGATTTTAGGAGGATTGTGGGGGCTGTTGTTCCCGATTAATAAGGCCCTCTGGACGAGTTCCTATGTACTTTATAGTGGCGGCTGGTCGTTGTTGCTCCTCGCGGGTTGCTATGAACTGATCGAGGTGCGGGGGTGGCAACGGTGGAGTTTTCCCCTGCGGGTGATGGGGTTAAATGCGATCGCTCTGTTTGTTGGTTCGGGGATTGTGGTGCGGTTGATGAACTTCATTAAAATCGGCAGTGGTGAGGAGGCCCCCAATCTTTACCGTTGGTTGTATGAAAACCTGTTTGCCAGTTGGGCGGGGTTGTTGAATGGGTCGCTCTTGTTTGCGATCGCCAATATCCTCCTCTGGTTTGTCATTCTCTACGGCTGCTATCGTCGGGGTTGGTTTCTTAAACTTTAAGGCCGAGAAGACCATAGAGGGGCGAAAAAATTATAGAGGGGCGAAAGATTTTTCGCCCCTACGGGAGGGGAAGGGCGAAAGATTTTTCGCCCCTACAGCCTCCTCAACCCTCTTCCGCCCCTAAAACATAGCCGGTGTAGCCTTCCACAAAATCACAAACCGCCTGATAATCCGGGCCATTACTTTGGGGCGTGAGAATCACCGGCAACCCCGCATCCGGTAGCCAAAACGTCACCTTTCGCCCTGGCCCATAGCAAAAACTACTCACCCGTGCCAGATTGACCACATAGGTGCTCCGGTCGTAGTCGAGATTGAACCACTGTTGCGGCTCAGTGGTGTTTAACAGGTGTTCCGTATAGGCCGCAATGCGGGCATAGGTGTCCGGATTGCTGGCCTGGGTGAGGACAATCGGAATCGCAGAATTGGGCAACCAAAAACTGAGCCGGCCATTGCGTCCATGGATAAACGCAGTGATTTGTTCAAGATCTACCAGATAAATCTGCCGATGTTCAGGAATTTTGACCCAATCTGCCACCGTTTTAAACTCCTAGGGATTTGATAATTCCACCACTGGTTCTGGGGTTTTGGGTAGCCCGTAGCTGGTTTTCGCAGTTCCTGGGGTGGCGCGATCGAGGGCTGCATGGATCACACCCCGAAAGAGGGGATGGGGACGACTGGGACGGGAGCTAAATTCGGGGTGGAATTGCGTGGCCACAAAAAATGGATGCTCTGGGTATTCAATCATTTCCACCAAACGACTATCCGGTGACGTGCCGCTGATCACATAGCCGGTTTCTAAAAACAAGTTGCGATAGGCGTTATTAAATTCGTAGCGGTGGCGGTGACGTTCGTAGATCACCTCTTGGCCGTAAAGACGGGCGGCGATCGTGTTGGGGGCAACGCGGCAGGGATACAGACCCAGGCGCATTGTTCCCCCCAGATCTACCACATCCTGTTGTTCCGGGAGGAGGTTAATCACGGGATTATGGGTGGTTTCATCGAATTCGGCACTGTTGGCTCCCTCCAGGTGGGCAATATGCCGCCCCCAGTCGATGATCGCGCATTGCATCCCTAAACAGAGGCCGAGGAAGGGAATCTGTTGTTCGCGGGCGTATTGAATCGCTTGCACTTTCCCATCCACCCCCCGAATCCCAAACCCACCGGGAACAATCAGGGCATGGACATCGCGGAGGTAATGGGCGGCCCCTTTGGTTTCGATGTCTTCGGCACTGATCCAGCGGATTTTCACGGCACTTTCGGCGGCGATCGCCGCATGGCCCAAGGCCTCCACCACCGATAAATAGGCATCACTAAGTTTGACATATTTCCCCACCAGCGCCACCTCTAAATGATGGGTGGGGGCTTGCATCCGCTCAACGAGGGTTTGCCATTGTTTTAAATCCGGTTCCCGCTGCTCCATGTGGAGGAGGTCTAAACTTTGTCGGGCCAGGCCCTCCCGCTCCAAAATCAGCGGCACTTCATAGATACTGCTGGCATCCTGGGCGGTAATCACTGATTCCACCGGCACATCACAAAATTCGGAAATCTTTTCCTTCATCGTCCGCTCAATGGGGCGCTCAGTGCGGCAAACGAGGATATCCGGCTGAATGCCGATGGAGCGCAGTTCTTTAACGGAATGTTGCGTCGGTTTCGTTTTCATTTCCCCAGCGGCAGCAATCCAGGGCAAAAGCGTGACGTGCATATAGATGACATTTTTGCGGCCCACATCTTTACGGAACTGGCGAATCGCCTCCAGGAAAGGTTGAGATTCAATATCCCCCACCGTGCCGCCAATTTCCGTAATCACCACATCAGAATGGGTGTTTTTCTCCACTCGCCGGATCCGTTCTTTAATTTCGTTGGTAATGTGGGGAATCACTTGCACCGTGCCGCCGTGGTAATCTCCTCGCCGCTCTTTGTTTAACACCGATTGAAAGACGGAGCCTTGGGTGACGCTGTTAAAGCGGGACATGGAGGTATCGGTAAACCGTTCATAGTGGCCCAGGTCTAAATCCGTTTCGGCTCCATCTTCAGTGACAAACACTTCCCCATGTTGAAAGGGACTCATGGTTCCCGGATCGACGTTGATATAGGGGTCGAGCTTGAGGATCGAAACGGAATAGTGGCGAGATTTGAGCAGGCGACCTAAGCTCGCTGCCACAATGCCTTTACCAATGCTGGAGACCACACCTCCGGTGACAAATACGAATTTAGACATAAAAATTTAATTGGGCGATTTTAGCGTGATCGGTTCATGTTTGTGATCTTGTCCATTGTGCCATAGCCGGCTCTCCCCCCTGTGGGGGGTCTAACGCAGACAACGGATCGCTTCGAGGAGGCCCTTAGCTTTGTTGAGGGTTTCTTGATATTCCGATGCGGGGACGGAATCGGCAACGAGGCCCGCGCCCGCTTGGACGGCAACGAGGTGCTGATCTACCCCTTGGGGCCGCACGACCATGGTACGGATGGCGATCGCACTATTCAATTGCCCCTCAAAATCGTAGTAACCGTAAACCCCCGAATAGGGGCCGCGCCTTTCCGGTTCCAGTTCGTGAATAATTTCCATGGCGCGAATTTTCGGCGCACCGCTGACGGTTCCGGCGGGGAATGTGGCTTTGAGCAGATCCCAAGCGGTTTGATCTTCGGCTAATTCCCCCACCACATTACTGACAATGTGCATCACATGGGAATAGCGTTCAATCACCATCAACTCGTTAACCTGCACTGTTCCCCACCGGCAGACCCGGCCCAGGTCGTTACGCCCCAGATCCACCAACATAACGTGCTCGGCAATTTCCTTGGGATCTGCAAGCAAATCCTGCTCTAGGGCGAGATCCTCTTGATGGGTTTTGCCTCTGCGTCGCGTTCCGGCAATGGGGCGGACAATGGCTTGGGTTTTGCCATCGGGGCCTTTTTCCGCCTTCACCATCACCTCCGGACTGGAGCCGATGATTTGCCAGTCCTCAAACTGGAAATAGGCCATGTAGGGGGAAGGGTTGACCAAGCGGAGGGAGCGGTAGAGGTTGAAGGGTTCGCCGTGGTAGGGGGTTTGGAGCCGTTGGGAGAGGACGACTTGAAAAATATCTCCCGCGTGGATGTAGTTTTTCGCGGTTTCGACGTTGGCGCAGAATTGTTCGGGGGTGGTGTTGCTGGTGTAGGGGAGTTCGGGGCTGTTGCTGCTGGCCAGTTCGATCGCCCTGGCTTCGATGGGGAGGGGGAGTTGCAGTTTTAAAACGAGTTTGGTGATGCGATCGCAGGCGGCTTGATAGGCTGCCTCTAGATTCACTTCCGGATCGCGCAGATCGGCATAGGCGATCGCCCAAATCTTCCGCTTCACCTGATCAAAAATAATCAAATTATCCACCTGCATCCACACCCCATCGGGGAGATCCTCCGGCTGGGGGGGATGGATGGGGACGCGGGGTTCAATCCAATGAATTAGCTCATAGCCCCAAAAACCAAACAGGCCGCCAATGCCAGGGGGCAATTCCGGCAATGTTACCGGCTGGTAGGGGGCGAGGCATTGGGTAAGAATATCAAAGGGGTTGCCTTCGTAGTCCTGAATTGTGCCATCGCGATGGGTTTGGCGGGTCTGCTCTCCTTGGGTGGAAAGCACCCAAACGGGATCACAGCCTAAAAAGCTATAGCGGCCAATACTTTCCCCCCCTTCCACGGATTCCAAGAGAAAACTATAGGGCTGTCCCCCACAGACCTTATACCAAGCAGAAACCGGCGTTTCGAGATCCGCTACCCATTCCTGATAGACAGGAATAAAGTTGCCCCGTTGGGCCAGAGCTTGAAATTCAGACAGTTCAGGAAAGATCATTGTCGCCAGAAAGGAGGGGAAAACGCACAAAATGCCTCTTTCCAAGTGTAAAACACGAAGGAGAGAATCCTTTGCTTTTCCCCTATGCCCTCACCCTAAATCCCTCTCCCAAAATTGGGAGAGGGACTTTGAATTGGGTTCCTCTTCGCCCTGTTGGGAGGGACTTTGAATGCGGCTCCCCTTTGCCCTGTTTGGGAGAAGGGGCTGGGGGATGAGGGCAACTAAGCGGGATAGATCCGCAGGCGGCGGTTGGGTTCTTCGCCAAAACTGTCGGATTGGAGGCGGTAGTGTTCGACCAATTCGTGCTGCATTTTGCGCACCTTCGAGGAACGGGGCAGTAATTCCACCGGCTGACCCTTGGGGATGACGATCTGCTCGACAGCAAGCCGCGCCTCTTCGAGGGCTTCCAGTTCGTCATCGCTGCCATTGTGGCTGAACAGGCGCAGATCCATCGCTTCCGGTGAATCGTAATCATCCATATCGAGCATTCGCCGCAATGCTTTGGTGATTTGGGGTAATGTGCTGGCTTTGACCACATGGATCGGCACTTGGCGGGCCTTGGCAATTTGGCGCAATTTCGTATGGTTTTTCACCTGCGATCGCAACGCCAACACCACATCCGCCCCGGTCATATCCCGGGTAATCACCACCGGCACATTCAGCCGTTCAATGGCTTCCTCAAGTTGCGATCGCCCAATCCCATAGGAATAGACATAAACAGGAAATTCCTCGCCATTGGGGCCAGGAAACCGCTCTTTTTCGCCAAATTCCTCCTCAAAATCGAGGGACTGCTCCAAGAGTTGATCAAAGGCCGTTGTGGGGGTAGTGGGAACCGGCTGCATCCGCCCGGAAGACCGCCAGCCCTGGAGTTGAATGGGGGGATTAACGGGGGTTTTGGGCCGTTTGGGTTGGGGAACAACGGCGGCCTGAACAATTTCCACCTCCCCTTCACCGTTGACCATCCGCACCTCCGGCTGCGGTTCAAGACCCCGCAACCGTTGATCCACCGTCGTGGCCACATCGGTATGAATCGCCCACCGTTGCCGCTCCCACATTTCCACGGCAATTTCAAACGTGGGAGGTGCTTTCCGCTCCAGGACGGTTTTTTGGGAACCGCGACGGCGGGCCTCATCATCCCCCAATGTCACCGCTTGAATGCCGCCAATCAAATCGGAAAGGGTGGGATTTTTAATCAGGTTTTCGATCTGGTTGCCGTGGGCTGTCCCCACCAACTGCACGCCCCGCTCGGCAATGGTACGGGCCGCCAATGCTTCCAATTCCGTGCCAATTTCATCAATGACAATCACTTCCGGCGTATGGTTTTCCACCGCCTCAATCATCACCTGATGCTGCAATTCCGGATGGGCCACCTGCATCCGCCGCGCCCGACCAATGGCGGGGTGGGGAATATCGCCATCCCCGGCAATTTCGTTGGAGGTGTCGATAATTACCACTCGTTTTTGCAGATCATCGGCTAAAACACGAGTGATTTCCCGGAGGGCGGTGGTTTTGCCCACCCCTGGCCGACCCAATAACAGGATCGATTGGCCCGTTTCCACCAGATCATGAATTAAGCCAATCGTGCCAAACACCGCCCGCCCCACCCGGCAGGTGAGGCCGATAATATCTCCTTGGCGGTTGCGGATCGCGCTGATCCGATGCAAGGTGCGCTCAATCCCCGCACGGTTATCGCCACTAAAGAGGCCGACATTTTGGACGCTATAGGCCAAATCTTCGCGGGTAATGGGGCGATCGCCTAAAAACTGCGCCCCCGTGGGAAAGCGGGCCTCCGGCAGGCGGCCTAAATCCATCACCACCTCAATCATCGTGTCCTTTTCGGGGTGTTGGGCGATCGCCTCCCCCAATTGGGGCGGGAAAATTTGCAACAGTTGATCCAAGTTATCCGTGATTTCCGTGCGGGTCGTGGCGGTCAGGGCTGCCCCGTGGGGCGCATTCGATCCAGGTAAAGGGGTTAAAGACACGATGGGTTATAGGGGTGAACGATCATCAAACAGGGGACTAAGCCGGGAAGGGGTTCCTTGGGGGACTAGCGCGGGAGGATTGACCCACCTTGAGGGGCCGAATTAACGTGACGGCCTGGGCGATGGCAGCCCGCAGCAGATGGGGATGGGCTTCGAGGTGGGGAGGGCATCGACTCATTACCGCTTCGAGGGGGCCGGCCAATAGCCGCCGGGCATAGCTCCCGTAACCCACCCCAGCAATGGGGGAAGGCTGACCCGACAGCAGCCCCAACTGCTGCAACTTCGGCACCGTTGCCCCATTGGTTCCCCCCGCCAATTGGATAAAGCCGGGCAAGTTGGCCCCTAGGACTTTTTGGGCTAAGGCAATGGCGGCGTGGGTCGTGCCTTTGCCAATGTCGCCACTCATGGGACGGCCATCGGTTTGCCAGAGGAGGGGACAGGGGAGGGGGTCTAAAATCCTTGTGAGGGTTTGGAGGTAGGGGATCAGATCGGGGTGATCGGGGAAACTGATGGCCAGCAATTGGAGGCGATGACCCCAAGGTTGAATTGCCCGCCATAGTCGTGCAAACCCCTCCTCATTGCCGCAATGGGTATGAATTTCCAAGGCATCAATGCCAGCGGCAAACAGTTGCGGAACCACCAATTCCGGCGCGGAAACATAGGCCCGCTCCTCAATCAATCCCAGGGGGCAAATGGGCAGGCAACGGCCGCAACCATAGCAACGGGCATCGATTACCCCCGTTGCCGGGGTTGCGGGAATCGCCTCTGTGGGGCAGATCTGAGCGCAGGGGCGCGGGCAATCCGGGGGGCAACGGTGGGGATCAAATTCGGCTTTACGAAAATGGGGGTCAACGCCATCGTTGAGGCTGGCCATCAGTAAGGGTGCAGCGGTTGGCTCTAACTGACTGGCCACCGCCAACCCCTCACGGGCAACGGCAATCACCGCCGGATCGGCGGCCACATCAATACAATCTGCACCGGCTAAACTGTAGGCAAGGGTTAAGTTGCGGATGGTGGGCAAGTCTTGGAAACTTGCACCACAGATCAGCTTAAACCAATGCCCAGAGGTTAAGGAATGCAAAGGCGAATGGGGTTGAATCACACTCTTATGCTAAAGGTTTCGTTGCCAAAATTGTTACTTTTTTTGGGTCATGGGGTGGCACTGCTATATCTGGGGGGATGGGGGGAGCAATCACGCTTCAGTTAGGGTCATGGCTGCGGGGAGTGGAGATGTAACATTTTTGTAGTATAGCGAGTTTTGGCAAAAGGCGATCGCCTCCCCATTGCGATGTTCAGAGGAGAGGAAATCCGGTCAGGCAAAATTCAAGAGGCGTGGGGATGCCTTTGCCGAACCCTGATCCGCCAAGAACTGAATTCCTTGGCTCATCGCGCAAGGGGGCTAGAGCTTAGGGTGGAACCCGTTTTAACAGGTTTTCGCTCTGAGGCGGGGATTGCAATCCTCGACGGACTGGGGGGAACCGCCTCTGGAATCGGATTCCCGATGGCAATCCAGTGACGACGGTTTTCCCCCTAGTGGCAAGTTGGAGAATCGTTGTACACTGGGATGAATTTAGAATTCCATCTGAAAATCCTCAGATTCGCCTCGCCCGCCGCTGCCTCAGGGCGATCCATGCGCTCCATGGGATCTGTCCCCTCAAGCGAATCCCGCGCCCCAAATCCTCAGCCTTGACCATCCCCCTAACTGCTTATGACCTTTGCTGTTGCATCGCCCGACCTCAATCTTGATCATCTCAATGCCCAATTTGAACGGGCCACCGCTGCCGACCTCGTAACCTGGAGTCATCAAACCTTTGGCAGTGGCCTGGTGATGAGTACCAGTTTTGGCATTCAAGCGGCGGTGATGCTCCACCTCGTCACCCGAATTATTCCCAATATTCCCGTGATTTGGATTGATACCGGCTACCTCCCAGCGGAAACCTACCGCTTTGCCGACGAACTGAGTCAACGCCTCGATCTCAACCTCAAGGTTTATCAATCCAACCTTACCCCCGCCCGCATGGAGGCCCTCTACGGCAAGCTCTGGGAAAAGAAAACCGTTGAAGCCCTCAACCAATATGATCAACTGCGCAAAGTGGAGCCAATGCAACGGGCATTGCGGGAACTGCAAGCCACGGCTTGGCTCGCCGGTCTCCGCAGTGATCAAACTCAGCACCGCCGCACCTTAGGCTTCTTCAATCGCCAAGGCGATCTCTACAAAATTCTCCCGATCCTGACCTGGAACGCCAAGGATATTTACACCTATCTCAGCCAGCACAACCTCCCCTATCACCCCTTTTTTGATCTGGGCTATACCACCGTGGGTGATTGGCATTCGAGCCGTCCCTTGATGGCGGACGATGACCACGAACGGGATACGCGATTCCATGGTGTGAAGCAAGAATGTGGCCTCCATCTGCCCCAAACCCCTGGCGAGGCGGATAGTTTAGATTCCAGTGCGCTGTAGGTAATGGTTGCGGGGTTAATTGTCCTCTGTGGCCCGACCGCCAGCGGAAAAACTCGTCTGGCTCTGGATTTAGCCACCCGGTTAAACACGATCATCCTCAGTGCGGATTCCCGCCAAGTCTATCGGGAGTTGAATATTGGCACGGCGAAACCGACGGCGGCGGAGTTGGCCTTGATTCCTCACGACCTGATTGATATTTGCGAGCCGACGGAAACGCTGACCCTAGCGGACTATCAAAGCCAGGCCCAAGCCATTTTGGCCCAACGGGATGATATTCCCCTCTTGGTGGGGGGAACGGGGCTGTATATTAAGGCGATCGCCCAGGGCCTGAAAATCCCCCGCGTCCCTCCCCAGACGGAACTCCGCGCCCAACTCCAAACCTTGGGCCAAGGCCATTGTTATCCGCTGTTGCAACAGGTTGATCCCCTGGCCAGTGCGAAAATTCACCCCAACGATAGTACGCGCACGATCCGCGCTCTAGAGGTGTTTTATGTGACGGGGCGGCGGATGTCCGCGCAACAGGGGGAATGCCCGCCCCCCTATCCGGTGTTGTATCTGGGGTTAGATGGCGATCGCCTCAAAGCCCGCATTGCCCAACGGGTGGAGGCGATGATTGCGGCGGGATTGGTGGCGGAGGTGCAGGGATTAGGCGATCGCTACGGGTTTGATCTCCCTTTGCTGAAAACCTTGGGTTATGGGGAAATTTGCCAATATTTACAAGGGGCGATCGCCCTTGAAACTACAAAGGATCTGATCATCCGCCATACTGCCCAATTCGCCAAACGCCAGCGCACCTGGTTCCGAGCCAACCCCCACATCCATTGGTTTGATATGGAAGCGGAAAATTTAGTCGCACAGGCATGGGAAACGGTGGAGGCGTGGCGATCGCAACATCACTTGAGCAAATGGTGATGAATATCACAAATATGACCAAATAAAATCACAATCATAGCAAAAATGATGAGAAAAGACCGACAAAATAGGGAAAAACTTAAAATTCTCCCATCAGAGTATTGTCGAATTCAAAGTTAATGATTACCCTAGAGGTGGAGTTGCATCAGCATCCTCCCCCAATCATCACATTGAATTCATGGTTCAAACTCTTATGTTTCACAATAAAGCCATCCTGAGCCTCTTGGGCGCAACCTTAGTAACGGCAACGTTAACCGCCCCGGCCCGTGCTTACCAACTCTTTTTTGGTGAAGATATTAACCCTAATCCGGGCGAAGGGCTGCTGTTTAGTGATATCACCAACGCCCGGGCCGCCGAAGCGGCTTTCCTCGCCGCCCTCACCAATGGTTCAGCCACAGAAGATTTTGAAAGTTTTGCCATCTTCACCCCCGCAGATTTAGATCTCGTCTTTGGTGACATTGCCACTGCTACCCTCAGCGGCGGCGGCCCCAATTCCTCAATCCGCACCATTAACACCGATTTATTGAATGATCCCGATACCAATGAAGCTATTAAAAAGGACATTGTGCGGGAAATTGCTCTAGGACGCAATGCTGCTTCCGGGAGCCAATATTGGCTGACCAATGCTGTTGCTGATTTTACGGTGAATTTTGATCAAGCTGTGGGAGGTTTTGGGTTCTATGGTTATGATCTTGGGGATTATGGCGGGACGGTGGCTTTAGAACTGTTCCTCAATGGTGAGGCCCTGAGTTTAATTGATATTCCCTTCACCCAAGGGATTAATGGGAGCACTGACGGCTCGGCATTTTATTTCGGGTTATTGGGCAACAATAACCAACGGTTTGATCAGATTAAGTTTCGGATGAATGGCGTGCCAGGGGATCAGTTTGCCTTTGATGATATGACCGTTGCCAAAGCTGTTCCCGAACCCGGTACGCTCTTGGCCTTGTTAGGCATTGGCGCATTGGGGTCTACATTCCTCAAACGCCGCTCTAGCGCGACGGAAGTAGAATAGATCCTGATTGGCAATCCGCTGGCTCTCCCACAAGCCACAACCAAAGGCCCCCGCTTGGGGGCTTTTGTCATTGCAGGCGCATCCCAGACTCCACAAAGGGGGATACAATACGCAAAACAACTTTAAGCTTCTTCATCAAGCCACCATGCCCGCCCCTGTCACATTGCCCACTGCACCGATCGCCATTACTGTACCCCGTGAATTGCTGAAAGCACCGGGGGGCATGAATTTGGATGTGTGGCTCTGTGGGGGGGCGATCGCCCTGATGATTGGCGCAAACTGTGGGTTTTGGCTCTGGGGTTGGCCCCATTGGCTCTGTTTTTGTTGCACGCTCCTCGCCCTCCATGTTTCCGGGTCAATTATCCATGATGCCTGTCACAATGGGGCCCACGCCAACCGCATTGTTAACGCCACCCTGGGCCATATCAGCGCCTTAATCTTGGGGTTCGCCTATCCCGTCTTTACCCGCGTTCACCTCCAACACCATGCCCATGTGAATGACCCCGAAAATGATCCCGACCATTGGGTTTCTACCGGCGGGCCACTGTGGTTAATTGCCCCGCGCTTTTTTTACCATGAGATGTTTTTCTTTCAGCGGCGGCTGTGGCGCAAGTATGAATTGTTGGAATGGTTTTTGAGTCGGGCGTTTTTATTGGGGATTGTTTGGCTATCTCTGCAATACGATTTTTTCTCCTATATCGTCACCTATTGGTTTATGCCCGCTGGTTTTGTGGGGATTGCCCTGGGGTTATTTTTTGACTATTTGCCCCATCGCCCTTTTGAGGAGCGCGATCGCTGGAAAAATGCCCGCGTCTATGCCAGTCCCCTCTTGAATTTGCTCATTTTAGGCCAAAATTACCATCTCGTTCATCACCTTTGGCCCTCGATCCCTTGGTATAAATACGAAGCCGCCTACCAACTCACCAAGCCGATGCTAGAGGCGAAGGGTAGCCCCCTTTCCTTGGGGATTTTGGAGAGTCAGCGGGATTTTTGGGGGTTTATTTATGATGTGTTGATCGGGATTCGCCTCCCCCATTGGCTGCAACGGAAAGCCAAGTCTGCACCTCTAGAAAACCCCGTTATCCCTGAGCCTTAACCCATGGAATCCCTTGCTTTTGCCCCCATTCCCACCGTTTCAATTATTCTCCCCACCTATAACCGCGCTGCCTATTTAACCGATTGCATACAAAGTGTTTTGGCTCAGGATTTTACTGATTGGGAATTGTTAATCATTGATGATGGCAGTGAGGATGAATCCTTTGCGATCGCCAACACCTTTCTCCAAAAAAATGCCCGCATCCGCTACCAAAAACACCAGAATCGTAAAACCGGATTTTCCCGCAATGCCGGGATTCAATCCGCTTGGGGGCAATATATTACCTTTATTGATAGTGACGATCGCTATCTTCCCCATCACCTCAGTTCACGCCTCAGCTATTTAAACGCACATCCCGAAGTAGATTTAATCAGCGGCGGTTTTAGAGTTGAGGGGGATGAATGGGTGGCAGATTACTATCAACCGGGGCAAAAAATTAATCTCTATGATTGTGTGACGGGAGCCACGTTTTTCGGGAAACGTCAGGTGTTTATGGCCTTAGGGGGTTTCCAAAATTTAAACTATGGGGAGGATACAGATTTATGGGAACGGGCCGCCCAACAATTCCAGGTTGCCAAAATCACCCAGCCCCAAACCTACCGCTACATCCGCACCGCCAACAGCATCACCAACGCTGCCCTCCGGGAAATGTAGGGGCGAAAAATTAAATTTTTCGCCCCCTGACTCCTACCGCCCTAACCCATGGAGCGCATTGATTTTTTCCGTACATAACGCCGTCGTCGCTTCCAAATCTGCCCGCTTGCTTGAGGCCGGCGGCGGCAGAACTTCGCCGACACGGATTGTCACAGGAACCGACTGGGGCCAAGCAGAGCCTTTAACGAGAATTTTTTCTGTGCCCCAAAGACTAGCTGGCAACAAGGGGGCATTGAGTTTGGCCGCTAACATCGCCGCCCCGAGTTTGGGTTCTGTGACGCGACCGTCAGGGGTGCGTGTACCTTGAACGAAAATGCCCACAGCCCAGCCTTGATGACTGGATTTGATGGCGGATTTGATGGCGCTGCGGTCAGCGGATTTACGATTGACGGGATAGGCTCCATAGAGGGCAATTCCTGGCCCAAATACTGGAATTTTAAACAGTTCTTCCTTGGCCATAAAGGCCACGGGCCGCTGTAATGCCGTGGCAAGGAGGGGGGGATCAAAATGGCTGGCATGGTTAGCTACAACGATCAGGGGGCCAGAACGGGGGACGCGCTCAACATTGTGGATGCGTCCTCGGAAATAGGTGTTAAACACGGGGGCAATGATTGACCATTTCAACCCGGAATAGAGGGCTAGGCTGATGAGGGGTTCGCGATCGCGCCGTGTTTCTAGGGCATCAGAGGTAGTTTCGACGGAAGGCATAGGGGTTGGGAAGTGGGAAGGGGGAAGATCAGCCCCTATTGTCGCATAGGAGGGAATCGGGCTAGAGGGGCCGTTGAATGGTGGGTTTACGGCGGCGGGTTTGGTAGACGGGGACGGGGCGGTTAATGCCTTTGAAGGTGCGATCGCCCAGTAAAAAAAAGCCCTCTGATTTGGAAAGCTGGTGGTAGGTATCCCCAGAAATCACGCATTCACTGGGGGGACAAATCCCCTCCATTCGGGCAGCTAAATTTACCGTTGCCCCCAATACCGTATAGTCCACCCGCTGGGAACTGCCCACATCCCCCACCACTGCCTTACCGCTGTTAATGGCCACATGGAGTTCTAAGGGTTGCTCCCAGGTATTGACCGCATTGAGTTGATCCAAACGCTTGAGCATTCCCAGGGCCGCCCGCACGGCGCGATCGGCGTGATCCTCCTGAGGTTCCGGTGCGCCAAAAAACGCCATAATGCAATCGCCAATAAATTTATCCAGCGTCCCCCCCATGGCAAAGACAAACTGCAACATCTCCTCAAAAAAGCGATCGAGCATCTGAGCAATTTGCGTTGGGGTCATCCGCTCCGACATCGCACTAAAGCCAACAATATCGGCAAAAATAATACTAATCTCTGCTTCAATGGGCTTGATTCGGCCATGATCCACCGCCCCCACGGAAATTAATTGCTGCACCACCGCCGGAGAATGATACCGCTCCAACTGTTGACGGATCCGCTCTTCCCCCTGAAGTTTGCGCCGCAACAGCCACCGCTGCACACTGTAGGCCACCAAATTCGCCAACGTCGAGAAAAAACTGAGGTCTTCCTCATCTTCCGCCGCATCCACTGATTCCTTCAGCCGTAAACTGGCATCGGCATAGAGCACCCCCACCACCTGATTTTTATCCCACAGCGGCACGGCTAGAGCGCCACGAATCCCCTTCGCTAAAATACTATTCTCCCCTTCAAACCGTTGATCCTCCTGGGCATCAACGGTTTTAATCGCCACCTTTTCATCAAAAACCCGCTTACAAATACTGCGACTAATCCAGCTTTGGCTATGGGTTTCGGAGGGGTTGACGGCATAGCGGGCCGCCGCATCAACGAGGCGCAATGTGCCATTGCCCTCCACATCCACCAGCAGCGCTAACCGCTGAATTTCATTCAGTTCCTTGAAAATAATCGTCTGGACTTTTTCAAAAATGGCATCAATGGATTCCGCTGAACTGAGGCCCTTGGAAATTTCCACCAGATATTGCAGACGGGCGATCATCCGCTGTTGGGTGGTGAAGGTTTCATCGGATAGATCCATTTGGAGCCATTGCTGTTGCAATTCCTCCGCGCTGCGTAGGATTGTCCGCCCGCTGGCAATGTTTTGCGTCCGTTTTGCCGTGATTAACTGACTGATGTAAGCCATCAGAAAGGTGTTGCCCACCTGAATAGCATCATTGTTTTGGAGGGCCTGGGGCCCTTGGATCAGCATTTGATTGACAACAGTGCCATTGGTGCTGCCTAAATCTTCAATCATCCACCGGCCATCGCGGTCTTGATAAATCCGACTATGGTGGCGGGATACTTCAGAGAAAGGTAAACAGAGATCGCATTCCGGCAAACGACCGATCACCAACTCCCCGTGGGTGAGGTTGAGAACTCGTTCTGGGCTACCTTCAACATGGATACGGAGTTTGAGTTCCGCCATAGATCAACCACCAACAAAAGAGGGGGAGAGTATTGCTCTTTTAATCTTACGGGAAACCTCCCGTTAGAGCCGGAGGATTGCGGATCCGGTCATGATCCTAACCCAATGGCTTCAGGCTTGGTCCTCGAAAAGTATCTTAAACACCCTATTGATAAGGGTTTTTGGCATTCTGAAAATATTGCCCGCCGGGAAACTTGTGAGCATTGTGGGAATCATGGCCATACCGCAGCGTTGCGGATCTGAGCCAATTGGGCGGCGGCGGAGCCGTTGGTGAGGAGGTCTTGGGCTGTGGCCAAGCCTGCGGTTAAAGAGGGACAAACCCCACAGCGCCAGAGATAAAACCCGCCATTCCAGATCGCCCCCTGTTGATAATCCCCCTGCTCCCCCTTCAACGTCGCCAAAATGCCCCCCACCACATCCGCCTCCGTCACCAACGGAACCTCCTTCCCCCCCAAATCATAATCCCGACTGTGGAGCTTTAGCCGTTGGGGTTCCGACTGTTCAGCATCGCTATAACTGATAATGGCCGTGCGATCGCGCGGTAGATCACAACTGCCCTCCAAACCCTTCACCAACGTATAATCCTTCACCCCCCGCAACGCCAAAGCACCCTGAATAAATTGCTCCGTGGGGGGATGGACAAAGCCCGCCACCAGATGAGCCGGGCCAGCATAGGGCAGCCAGATCAATTCCACCGTGGCTAAAGGGGGGCGTTTGCCGATTTGATCCCGGTATGCGTTGATCGGTTCGAGGGCCGGGAAATGGCGGGGCGTGTAGAAAAAAGTGAGGTTTGTGGTTTGCAACAGCGTTGAGACTTGGGAACGGTCTAACGTCGTGAAATCCAGCCCCAAACCTTGCCAGATCGTGATCAACGGTAGCCCGTATTTCGTGGGGAGGCGATCGCCCCCATGGAGCAACACCGGCACACCGGCCGCTGAAAGGATCAACGCTGTGAGGATGACGAGGGGAGCCGTGCGCGATCGCCCATCGTAGGGATTGCCCAACACCACCACCGGCCGCCCTAACCCCAAATCCGGCAGAGGGGGACACCATTGCTCATAGGTATCGAGAATCCCCGCCAACTCTTCAGCGGTGGGGCGTTTAATCCGATGGGCAATGAGAAATGCGCCAATTTGGGCCGGTGTCGCCTCACCATTGAGCATCATTTCCGCCGCTGCCGCTGCTTCACTGCGGGTTAAATCGCGGCTGGTGTGGGGGCCACTACCGATCTTTTGGAGGAGAGGACGGAAAGAGGATGCGCTCATAGACAATGCCAGTAAAACCAAGCTGTCATCCTAACCCCAAATCCGATGAAAATTCAATGAAAAATCCGGTGGTATCGCAATTCGCGATAATTTTGTTGAAGCGTCCGACTCCCCTCTCCCAAACTTGGGAGAGGGGTTGGGGGTGAGGGCTAACTCCAGGATTGATTAAGGATCGCGATATTCCAAAATCTGGTTGTAGAGTAGATTAATCCTGTAGGGGCAAAAAATTTTTTGCCCCCACCCCAAGCAAAAAGGAAGGTTAAGGGGATGGCACAGATGAGGAAGCGGCAGGTTTCGGGGGTGGCCATCGGTGCGCTATCACGGGCGCTCCTGACGGGGCTGTTGGGGCTGGGATTGCTGCTGTGGCCATTACGCGCCCAAGGGGAGCAACGCCCCCCACTTCAGGCTCAAATCTTCCCCGACATCACCACCCCCTTTGCGCAACGGATTCTCTGGGCGCAATTTCTGATCACCGTTGGGCTTGTGGAGGATGGCCTCCGCATCTATGATCACGAAATTGATGGGATGGTGCTGCGCCGGGATTATCAAGAAGCCGTGGAATTTACCGAAGGTTTAGCCGCCCAATTCTATCACCAAGGCCAAACTGACCTCGCCCTCCGCTATTACCGCCAAGCCCAAGCAATCCACCGTATCACGCCCCAAATTTCCCCCCACCGCATCCATCAACTGGCCCAAGCCTTAGGGGCCGTTTATCAAAACCAAGGGGAATGGCAAGCCGCTGCTGATCTCTATACCGCCACACTGAAGCAACCTGCCGATCCCTTCTCCACCGCTACTACCCTGTTTCATCAAGGGATCCTCCAACACCGTCAAGGGCAACTCACCGCAGCCCTAGCCACCTATGAGCAGGCAGTAGCCCAATATCAGGCTGTGGAGAGTGGGGGTGAGGAGTTGCCGGTGTTGAATGCGATCGCCCTCATTCATCAGGCCCAAGGCCATCCCACCCAAGCCCAAGCCCGCTATCAGGAAGCCCTCAGCCTAGCGGCTACGGTAATGGAGCCGCGCCTCAGGGTGATGTATCAGATCATGACTTTAGATAATCTGGCCCCCATTGCTGAGGATGCTAAGGCGCAACGGGCGGAACTGATTGCCGCTGAAGGTGATCCCCGCCGGTATTGGAGTGATTCCCCCAATGTGGGGCCGTTGGGTTTAGGGTTGGCGATCGTGGAATTGGGCAAGTTTTATCTGGATTTGGATCAAGGGGAACGGGCGGAAGCCTATTTTACGGAAGCGTTAACCATAGCAGAGCAATCCTACAATACGGGCTATGATCCCCTCACAATTATTGGTCAGGTGGTGAAAATCTACACCCAAGCAAGGCAACCGGAGCGGGCGATTCCTTACCAGGAAAAGGCGATCGCCATCACCCAAGCCATGCACCTGCCCGAAAACACCGCCACCGCCCTCCAACGGCTAGGCACTCTCCAACGAGAGGCGGGACAATATACAGCAGCCCTCGCCACCTACCGCACCGCCTTAACCACCTACGAGGAAGCCGCAGTCCTCTTTGCCACGAACCATCTTGCTGATCAAGCGGTGGTGTGGGCCGCCATGGGGGAGGTGTATCGCCGCCAAGGGGACAACAACGCCGCCGCCGCTGCCTATGAACAGGCCTTCACCACTTACGAAAGTATCCCCCTCTTAATCCCCCAAATTGCCGTCCTAGAGCAGTGGGCCACCGTTGACCCGGTGCGTCGTGATGATCTCCTCCGTCAAGTCCAAATTCTCCGTCAACACCCGGATTTGCAGGCGCCGCATGGGGGGGAGGAAAAATCAGGGGCCAAGTATCGGCCAACCATTAAACCTCCACCGATGGGTTGAGGGCCGCACGACAAACCGGGGCAAACTGTTGCACCAATTGGCGGAAATAGGCAATGGGGGGAATATCAAGGCGGTCTTGGGTGGTGACACAGACGACTTGACGGGTGAGGAGCCGCTCCTCTTTGCGGAGATGGGGGGTAAGCTCGCCGATTCCCCGCACCGCCAATGTCGGATCCTGCTCCACATCCCATAACGCCGACTGGGGCAAGAGGGCAATTAATTCCCCTTGGCGTACCACCCCCCGAAAGGCATCGAGGGTATTCAGTTCTAACACCGCTTTCAATTCCACCCCCAACTCCCCAAACCGCTCCTGTACCAACCGCTGCATCCCATAGCCATCCTTAAACACCACTTGGGGATACCGCACCAATTCTAACCAGGGAATTTCCCCATAGGCTGCTAAGGGATGGGTTTTCGCCATCAAGACCTGAATCGATTCCTCATAGAGGGGATCGACGACCATCTCCGCTCCCGTGGTGAGGAAGCGGTTGTGCATAACGATCGCCAAATCGACGAGATTATCCCGCAACACCTTGAGGGCGCGATCGCTCCCCAAGGCCGTTACCCGCAACTGCACCGCTGGATAGGTGCGATAAAACTGTTGGACAACGGGGGGGATTAACGTGGAGCAAACGGAATGGATCGCCGCCACACAGAGTTCCGATTGTTTCCCCTCCCGCAACTCCCCCAACTCATTGAGAATATTGCGCCATTCCTGCTCAATCCGCCGCGCCCTGGGCAAAAACCGTTCCCCTGCGAGGGTGAGCTTAACCTGATTGCTCCGGTGAAAGAGGGGCAACCCGACTTCGGTTTCGAGGGCTTGGATTTGGCGGCTCATCGTCGATTGAGTAATGCCACATTCCCGCGCCGCCTGGCCAAAATTCCCCGTCTTGACTACGGCTAAAAATCCTTGTATTTGCTCAATGCGCATTTTGATCCCAAAGCCAGCATTAGAGAGAGCATAGCGACTTTTTTCTCCCCAAAATGTCCATCAAGATACGGTGGGGGAGATGGGTGCGCTCTCAAGGAGGCGGCCTATGGGATGATCAATTATAGGTTTGTTTCCGAGGATTCCCCCATGACCATAACGATCGCCCTTAATCTTGCCCATTTAACCCAGTTGGATCTGTCTCCGGCGGTGGAGGCGATCGCCCCTATCCTCACCGCTCCCAATCCCGAACCCTACCACAATCAAATCCGCTTCACCATTGACTTTCCCCGCGACCCCACCGATCCCCGTGAGTTGTCGGAAATCCCGGAAATCCGGCTGTGGTTTCTCCGTTTGGATGCCCGTTATCCTTGGTTGCCGTTTTGTGTGGATTGGTCGCAGGAGTTGGCCCGTTATACGGCGATGTTGGTTCCCCATCAGTTCAGTCGCACAGAGGGGATTCAATTCAATCCGGAGGCGTTGGAAATTTTTATCACGACGAAAATTTTCACGATCCACCATTGGCTAGAGGGTAAAGGGGTTAAAAACTATGGCAAGCTCCAAGCGATGACGCAAACGCTGGGCTATGGTCTTGAGGATCAGTTTTTGGCGCAGTTGTAGGCTGTACCGCTCATTCTCAATCCCGGGGGCGGATTAATCCCCCACCACGCCATCGGTTACGGGCCGCACGCCGCTGCCCCCAAAGGGATCGCCGGAGCCAATCCAGTTGAAACTCCCCACCCGTAACGTAAACGCCCCCAAACCGACTACCGGGTTATAGATGATGGCAACGCTATGGGTGCGGCGACTGTATTCGAGGGTGTAATTGGTGCTGATCTCTTGGCTGGTGTCGAGGTTGATCGAGCTTTGGATGCCAATGCGGAAGGGGCCATAGATCTGTTGGGTGATGCCAAAAGAGAGGGTTTTGGCATCGGCAATGCGATCAAAAAGGAATGGAGATTGGCCGCCAAAGACGGTTTGGCCATAGCCAATATTAAAGCCGGTGTAATCCAGCCAAGGGCGGGAAAATTGACCAAATTGCCCTTGGAGCGTGACACCGCCACTGATGGATTGTTGGCGATCGCCATTGCTATAAAAACTTGATACCCCATTTAAGCCGGTACTCAAACTCACAAAAGGCTGTACCGGGCGACTCGTGTACCGTAACCCCAGATCCGGCGTGGCCGGTAAAGCTTTCCCCTGCCAGAGCGGGAAGGCTTTACCCAAAAAGGCGGCGGTTTGGGTGCGGGTGAGGATCGTGCGGCTATTGTTGCGATTGGGGCGGATCAGTTCCGGGCGATCGGTGTCGGCGTTGATCGTTTGGATGCCCCCTTGGTAGCTGAGGGTGATCCCCGTATCCCAAAGGGTATAGGTGGGGGAGGTGATCACCAGACCGATATTGCTCTGCACTGTTTGGAAACCAAGGGAGCCGTTAAAGAGGCGATCGCGATAGCTATATTCCAACGCTAACCGATGGGGCCGCTCAAGGGGGCCGATTAAATGGTTCGCCCGCACACTGGCCCGCAGGCGGGAATCCAGCTTACCGAAATCTAAACTGGTGAGGGCCGCCGAGCCGGTGAGCGTTGTGCGCTCATCGAACTGACCCGTCACTGTCGTGCGTACCCCAAAGGAATCGGGATCCACAAAACCCTCATCAAAAATCGCCCGCTGGACAAAATATTGGGGTGTTACTGTCCAACGAAATTGGCCATTATTAAACAGCGTAAATTGCCGCTCAATAAACAACCCCCCCCGCTCACTGTCATCTAAACCAATGTTAAACAAACCAAACTGGTTGGCCTGTTCGCGACGGTCAAAAACAACCCGATTCGGGAACGTGGGCAGGGAAAAACCCTGATCAAACACCAAGCGGCCTTTTTGAATCCGTAGTTCATCGCTATAGGGGGTGAGGGCGGAAAATGTGGCTTGTTCCGCCTGGATTTCTAACTCTGGAGGGGAAAAGGGGTCATTGGTGAGGCGGACATTTTGGGCCTGCCAACCTTGGGAATCAAACTCCACCCGCTCCGCTTCAAACCGGAACCGATCGACACTGCCCCGCACCCCAGGGATAGCCCCAATCACGCCGCCACCACCGCCGCCAACGGTGAAGTCTAAGCTGCCATCAGGCTCTACCCCTTGGATCGGTTGCTGGGAGATGAGGCGATCGCTCAAGGGGCGATCGGCCAGTTGGGCCGCCGTTTCGCGGGTCAGTTCCCAATCTCGGGCTGAGGTGCGTTGGTTGACTTCCCCTTGGGCTTGGTAGATCACGCCCTGATCCTGCACCATTTGGTACTCAAAGGCTTCACCGCGAAACACCTGCTCACCCCGACGCATCACCACATCCCCATCCCCCACAATGACCCGATTGCGGAGATTGACGCGCAGGCGATCGCCCGTCAGCACGCCCCGCGCAAACCGCACAATCACATTCCCCGTCGCCGTGACAATTTGCCGCACTTGATCATATTCCTGATGATCGGCGTTAATCTCCACCACATCGAGGGGATCGGGGCTGGGCTTGGTTTGGGGGATGGGGGCCGGCGCGGGATCAGAGCCTAATTCGGGATCAGCCTCCGGGGCGGTGATCTCAAATTCAACGGTTTCCCCATCCCGGGCTTGGACGCGCAAATGGGTCGGAGGGGAAGGGGGGATGGGGGGTGAAGCGGGGGAAAGATTTTGCGCCCCCCCGGTGGTATTTTCCCCAGGGGTCAAAAATTCATCAAGGCGAGGAGCCGTTTCGAGGGCAATGGCTGGCAAGGGAGCCGTGTCTAGGGGGTTTGGCGCAATGAAAGCGGGGGGCGCAATGTCGGGGGTCACTGTCAAGCTTACCGCTGGGGTGGCTTCAACCGTTGGCCCGTCAAGGGGCTGAACCTCGGCCGCGATGGGGCTGGGGGGAAGATAGGGCGATGGCGGGGGGACACTCGGTTGAGGCATAGAGATTTACAATAACCGCATCAAGGAGGCAATGGGGGCAGAATACCAGAAAAATCAGGCAACCCCAGGTTAGATGATGTTGACCTTGGGCGATAAGTTCGCGATCGCGGATAATCTGCAATCTGCTGAATCAGATCCTGCGAAGCTGTCGGTGCTGTAGGGGCGAAAAAATTCGCGCCCCTACACAGATCAGCGCTACAAGCGGATTTCCGATCCGTGGGCGATCGCAAATGGCAAAACGTTGCCAGGGGTCTTAACACCCTGCTTTATTTTGCAGGTCTAGGTTAGCCAATCCGGTGAGATGATCAACATTCTGTCAGGGCGAAAATTTTACTTTCCTGCCCCCATGCCCCATCAAAGACACAAAAAAGGGGCAACGGTTGCGCCATTACCCCCGAATGCAGGTTCCTAACAGGAAACTTTATTCCATGTTGTTGCGGCTAGGGGTGCGGGAGGGATCCCCAGACAGGAAGCCAAAGACAAAGAGGCTGACGAAGAAGGCAACAACGGCAAAAACAACGATTTTGAGCGCGACCATGGATAATACTCCGGATGTTAAAAGGGCAAAAGCAAACTGCCCAAGGGCAGCGGGTTGGCATCTTTGCAAAATGCCAGAATTATTAGCATCATTCTACCGGAAAGGGGGAGTTATCGCTCTGCCAACCCCAGAGGCGATCGCGCTCGATTAACCCCAACACCTGAGCCGCCGGCACCGGGGCATGGAAGAGATACCCCTGGCCATAACGACAGGCGAGCGATCGCAAGCCCGCCAATTGCCCTGGGGTTTCAATCCCCTCGGCGGTGACTTCAATATTGAGGCTTTGGGCCAGGTTGAGCATCATCCGAATCATTTCGAGATGATCGGCGTTATGCTCCATATCGCGAATAAAGGAAGGGTCAATTTTGATGGTGTCGATGGGCAGATGGTACAGGGATTCGAGACAGGAATAGCCCGTGCCAAAATCATCAACGGCTAATTTAATCCCCAAATTATGGATCGGGTCGAGGATGGTTTGAATGGCGCTGGGGTGTTGCATTAACACCGGCTCGGTAATTTCCAGCTTGAGGCTGCCCCTGGGAATATGGTTGGTGAGGATCACTTGACGGAGGCGATCGCGCAGGCCAAATTGATTCAACAATGCCCCCGACACATTCACACTCAAGAGTAACGGTTGGGGGCCATGCCATTGTTTTTGCCATTGGGCCAATTGACGACAGGCCTCCCCCAAAATCCACCAATCAATCAACCCCATTAACCCCGTTTCCTCCGCCACCGGAATAAACCGACTGGGATCAATCCAGCCATGGCGGGGATGTTGCCACCGCATCAAGGCTTCAAACCCGATCAGTTTCAAATTTTCCAGGGCAATAATCGGCTGATAATGCACCTCAAAGGCTTGGGATTGGATCGCCCCCCGTAAATCCGCCTCTAACACAAATCGCGCTGCCGCTGCTTCGGACATTTGGGGGGCAAAGATGGCATGGTTGACCCCTTCCTGGGTGCGGGCGTAGTTCATCGCTGTATCTGCGGCTTGGAGCACATCCTCCGGGGACTGTTCCGTCCGATCTGGGGTGTCAATGACGGCAATGCCAATGGCGACACTGGAGAATAATTCTTGGCTGTCGATTTCGAGGGGTTGGTTAAGTTGTTGGTGGATATATTCGGCGATCGCCGTTGCATCTAAAGGGGTGTAAAGGTTCGTTAACAATAGGGCGAGGGAGTGATCCCCCACCCGCGCCACCGGATCGGCTAAATTCAGGCAACTCACCAACCGCTCGGCGGTGGCCACCATCATCTGCACCGCCCAACTGTGACCCAGGCTATATTTCACACTGTTGAACCGTTCCAATTCCAGGAAAAAGACACTAAAGAACCCCGTTTTCCCCGCTTGGCAACAGGTTAACTGCAATTGGAGATGCTCTAAAAACCAAGTTTTATTGGGTAACTGGGTGACGGGATCGTAAAAGGCGGAGCGGTGGAGTTGGGCTTCAAGGCGTTTGCGTTCGGTAATGTCTTGGGCAATGCTCATGGCTTGGCTGACTTCCCCGCGAGCATCGTAGATGGGGAGGAGGGACATTAAATAAATGCGATCGTGGAGGGGTAATTCCAGCGTAAAGGATTCCCCCTCAAGGGCGCGGTGATGGAGCGGTTCAAAGCAGGCTTGGATCTCCGGGGGGAGGGCTTCGGCGAGGGTGCGCCCCTCTAAACTGTGGTGATCCCGCGAAAAACTTTGCAGATCTGTCCCGGCGGCAAAGGTGCAGTAGAGATCGCGATCAAAGAGTAACACCACACTACTGGGGACATTGTTGGCCAAAATCCGGTACTGGACTTTTTGATTTTGCAAGGCGAGGGCGGTTTGTTGCTGTACCGTCACATCCTGGACGATCATCAGTTGGGCGGGCTGATTTTGGTAGTAACAGGCAATTTGGGTGAGTTCAACGGTGAGTTCTTGGCCGGTGCGGGTGCGGTGGTAAAGCTGGGGGGGATGATCCGCGTTCGCGTATCCATCCGCGCTATACCGATCGCCATTGAGATCCCCTAACCGCAGTTGGAGAAACTCCGCCTCACTATAGCCATAGGTGGCCATGGCGGCCCGGTTGACCGCTAAAAATTGCTCTGTGTCTCGATGACAGACCCAAACGGGAAAGGGATTTTCCCCAAAGAGATAGTCAATATAGTTCTGTTGTTGATTCAATTGCTGCACCCATCGACCCATTAGCCCATAGCCTAACGCCCCACTCGCGCCAATAATCCCCCAGCCCAGAAATAGATGTTGAAAATCGAGGGGAAGGGGTGAAAGGGCTAAGATGATTGCGATCGCCACCATTCCCAAACCGAGGTATCCCCCAATCAGGCGTAGCAAGGTGTGCTGATGATCACGGCGGCTATGGAGCATAGGGAATGGCAGGCGGGCAATCCAAGGGTAAGTTTAACGCTAACCTTTTGGTTCCAATCTTAATCTAGTTCCTTGCGATTCTTCACCGCAAAGGAAGCTTCAGGGTGGGGAGACAGCCCCCATTCCACCCCTTCTTGATAGGATAAAGACTGCCGTTACGCGAAAAATAGGTGAATTAACGTGGTCGTCAAACCGGAATGGTTACGGGTCAAAGCGCCCCAATGGGAACGGGTGGGGACGGTAAAAGACATTTTGCGGGATTTAGCCCTCAATACCGTTTGTGAGGAGGCCTCCTGCCCGAACATTGGTGAATGCTTCCAAGCCGGAACCGCCACGTTTTTGATCATGGGGCCGGCCTGTACGCGGGCTTGTCCCTACTGTGATATTGATTTTGAGAAAAAACCCCAAGCCCTCGATCCCACAGAGCCGGAACGTCTGGGGGCAGCGGTGGCCCGGCTGAAATTAAGCCATGTGGTGATTACGGCGGTGAATCGGGATGATTTGCCCGATGGGGGTGCATCGCAGTTTTTCCGCTGTATTGAGGCGGTGCGTCAGGTTTCCCCCCACACCACCATTGAGGTTTTAATTCCTGATCTCTGTGGCAACTGGGAAGCGTTGCAAACCATCCTCGATGCTGGCCCGGAAGTGTTGAACCACAACACCGAAACGATCCCCCGTTTTTATCGCCGTGTCCGCCCCCAAGGGGATTATCACCGCTCCCTTGAACTGTTGCGCCAAACCCGCGCCCGCGCCCCCTGGAGCTATACGAAATCGGGGATTATGGTGGGTTTAGGGGAAAGTGATGCTGAAGTGCGGGCAGTGATGGCGGATCTACGGGCTGTGGATTGCGATATCCTCACCATTGGCCAATATTTGCAACCCAGTCAAAAGCATTTGGGCGTGGTGGAGTTTGTCACGCCGGCCCAGTTTGAGGCTTGGCGGGTCGATGGGGAATCCTTGGGCTTTTTACAGGTGGTGTCTTCTCCCCTCACCCGCAGTTCTTACCATGCGGGGGAGGTGCAGCGGTTGATGGCCCAATACCCCCGCCAGCGGGTTGGCTCACTCACCTTCTAGGCGTTTGCGCCATTCTGCATCAATGCGATCGCTCTGGCTCAATTCCTGATCTAACAAATCCGTTTCGGTGGTGTAGATCAGGTTCTCACGGCCTAATACCTTTTGGGTGGCAAAGGTTTGGGCATATTGCAATTTGGCCGTGAGTTCAGGGCTGGGGTTGGTGAGCCGTTGGGCGCGATCGCACCGCTCCTGATTGCGTTGTTCTAGCTTCGGATTGCGGGCCTTGAGCCAGAGGGAGCGCACCCCCGGAATCAGTAAAAAGCCTAGGCCGTAGGCGAACAACACCCCATAGATCCCCCAAACCGCTGGCCAGGCAATCCCCAACGTGCGCACAAATAGCTCAAAGGCGATCGCCCGTTGGGAGAGGAGCAGATAGCCCAAGCCCAACGCCCCCCCCAAATTGAGCAAACCCAACCCTAGGGCCAAGGTCTGTTGACCTTGCGTGGCGCGGCTAAACTGCCAAGGCTCTTCGCGCAGATATTGGGATTCCTCCCAATAATGATCTTCTCCTTCCTCCTGAGCCGTCACCTGCAAATCCGGGAAATAGTACACCAGTGCGCCCAATTCAGAGACTTCCGGATAACCATTAAACCGCGCCAACACCGACAACATAAAATCTTCATCCTCATCGACGCGATCCCAATAGGGGGCGATCTGCTCCGCCACCACCGCGCCGCGATGCTGACGAATGATCTGGCCAATTGTGCGCCACCGTCGCTCTTCTAAATCATCATTGGGATCACCATCGCCAAACAAAAAAGAAAACACCGATTCTAAAAAACTCATCTCTCCCCGTTGTTGCACCGGCTTGCTTTTGCGCCTGCCTGGCCGGGATGAACGATGGTAATAGGAGGGACTAAACAGCCGCCCAAAATTGGGAATCACCATGATCCGAGGAAAAGAAATGCTGCTCCCACCACGATTATCGCTACTACTGCGGCTGCTGTAACTGATCGCGATGATCATCGCCAGGATAGCGATCGCAATGATCACAACAGAAAGGATCAATAAAATCCCAAAGGAAATGCGGATCAGGTAAAAAATCCCCCGCCAAATTTTCCCCGCTATTTCCTGGGCGCGAATTTGCCAATATTTATTGCGTTGAATGGTGCGAAAGTTGGGGGGGAAAACATAGGCAATATCCCCGCTTTCACTCACTTGCAGATGGCCGCCCGCATCGGCGGCGAGGGTGACTAAACTCTGCTGGGCTACCTGGAGATCTAAGCCGGTTTTGGTGGCCACATCTCCAGGGGTGACACGGTAATCCAGTTGGGGAATCGCCTCAAGGAGGGCGGTGGGGGTTGCCATGGGCCGTTGTGATGGGGGGATAGTTCTATCGTAGATCAAAGGGATGGGGGATGGGGAACGGGGAATGGGCAACGGGGAACGGTGGGGATATTTTGGAGGATGGGGGAATTCTTCGCTAGGCTAGAGGGGATGATTGGGGCGATCGCCCAGTGCTTATCCCTGAAGGCTTAAAGGAACTGTCCCATGTTGCCCTCTATTTTTGACTACTGCCAGCCTAGACCGGAAATTCAAGCCGGGGAACTGACCAGCGAAATCTTTGCGGCCAAAATTCGCCCTGTCGTTGAGGGCAACGCTCCCCCGGCTTATCAACAGCCCACTGCCTTAACAACTATTTCCACGAACCCACCAGCAAACTCTCAAAACATCATCAAAAACTCGATAACCTTGGGCAAGAGAAAGGCAATTAAAACCCCAGTATCTACGATGATATTTGATCTCATTCTTGACCTAATCTTTCTAGATATTGAGCATTATGGGATAGATCTTCTAGGTCACTATCGAGGCAGCCAATAAATTCTTTCGCTGCTTCTGTGAATGAAACTTCAGGGGTTTTTAGGGTTTTCGGTGCTGTTGGCTGATGGCTAGATTGGTATTCTAAGAATTCTATGAATTCAAGTAATTTTTGCCATTGTTCAGGGGGCAATTTTTGAATTTTTTGGATGGCTATTTCTAGAGTAACATGGTTCGTTACTATTAATTGGCAGTTTTCAAATAGGTAAGGATATTTTAACTTAAAATTTCAGAAACCCGGTTTCTTGGTTGATCAAATCTCCTCTAACCAGGTTTCAATGGCAGATATCAGATTGGGTTGGTTGGTGAGGAGGGCGATCGCTCCGGTGTTGGTGAGTTCTGGGGTGCTGAGGGTTTTGGTTCTCGGAGGGCATTAAATTTTATGGCAGGGTTGATGGTGTATGGTGTACGCTGAGGGAATTGTTTTTTCAGCAAAAGTTACTCACGGGAATTGTCATGACCGCTACACCTGAATCGCTTCAGAAGTTTGTTAAATTTTGCGAAGACCGCATTACGGGACGGGAGCGCAGTGAGGCGCAAACGTTTTTAGACCGCTTTTTTCGGGCGTTTGGCCATGAGGGGGCGATGGAGGCGGGGGCGCATTATGAGGAGGCGATCGCCTCTGGGAGCAAACGCGGAAACACTGGGTTTGCAGATTTGGTTTGGAAGCCGAAGGTGTTGATTGAGATGAAGAGCCGGGGGGTGGATCTTAAGGAACATTTTGCCCAAGCCCGTGAATATTGGTTTAATTTGGTTCCGGATCGCCCCCGTTATGTGATTCTTTGCAATTTTGATGAGTTTTGGATTTACGATTTTGAGCAGCAGGTGAATGAACCGATGGCTCGTGTGCCATTGGTGGAGTTGCCCAACCGGCTTGGGGCATTCACATTTATGGAATATGGCCAGGGATTGGCCCCTATCTTTGACAATAACCAAGTGGCTGTCACTGCTAAAGCAGGGCAACGGATGGGTGAATTGTTCAATGCTTTGGCGGAACGGGGGGAGCGAACGCAGCAGTTTGATCGGCTGACGGCGCAGCGGTTTGTGTTGCAATGTGTGATGGCGATGTTTGCGGAAGATCGGGGTTTATTGCCGCCTAATTTGTTTATTTCTTGTGTGCAGGATTGTCAGAATGGTGGTAGTTCTTACGATATTATTGGTGGATTATTTAATGAAATGAGTCGTCCTGGTATCACTCCTGCGGGACGTTATCGGGGGGTAAATTATTTTAATGGTGGGTTATTTGCGACGATTCATCCCATTGAGTTGGAGGAGCGGGAGTTAGCTCTGCTTTATGCTTCGGCTCAGGAGGATTGGAGTAAGGTAAGACCGGCTATTTTTGGGAGTATTTTTGAGAATACGGCGGATAAGGTGGAGCGTCACGCCCACGGGATGCACTTCACATCGGAGGGGGACATTATGAAGATTGTTGGCCCGACGATTAACCGTTTTTGGGAGGAGCAGATTGAGGAGGCGAATAGTTTGGCGGAGTTGGAGAGGATTGCGATCGCTCTTTCCAATTATCGTGTTCTTGATCCGGCTTGTGGTTCGGGGAATTTTCTCTATATGGCGTATCAGGAGATGAAGCGGATTGAGTTTGAGTTGGGGCAGAAGATGCGGGAGTATGGGGGTGAGCTTGGTGAAGGGTTGGTTTCTCCGTTGCAGTTTTATGGGATGGATATTAATCCGTTTGGGGTGGAGTTGGCGCGGGTGACGTTGATGATTGCGCGGAAGGTGGCGATTGATGAGTGGGGGATGAATGAGGATGCTTTACCGTTGAGTCAGTTGGATGAAAATATTGTTTGTGCAGATGCGTTGTTTACGGATTGGCCAGCGGCGGATGCAGTGATTGGCAATCCGCCTTTTTTAGGAGGTAAAAATGTTCGTATAACGTTAGGTGATGAATACATTAATCGAGTGTTTAAGCAATTTCCAAAAATTAAAGATTCTGTGGATTTTTGTTCATATTGGTTTCAATTAGCCCATGATCATATAACTGTGGATGGTCGTGCAGGATTAGTTGGTACAAATTCGATTAGTCAAGGGAAAAGCCGGGCCGCATCTCTAGAATACATTGCTGCTAATGGTGGTTATATTCATAATGCAATTTCAACTCAAGAATGGAGTGGAGCCGCATCCGTTCATGTGAGTTTAGTAAATTGGGTGAAGCAAAAGCCAGCAGAGTATCGACTTAATCAGGAAATTGTCAAGTGCATCAATACATCATTGACTGATCTGATTGACGTAACAGGAGCAATACGACTCAACAGCAATCAAAATTTTTCTTTTCAAGGAATAATTCCGGTTGGAAAAGGTTTTTATATTAATCCGAAACTTGCACAAACTTGGATAGATGATGATTTAAAAAATCGAGAAGTTTTGAAGCTTTCAGTTTCAGCTAGTGATTTAACAGATTGCATTAATGGCTATCCTAAACGCATGATTATTGATTTTAATGATATGTTGATAGAAGATGCAAGGTTTTATAAAGCTCCGTTTGAGTATATTAAAATTCATGTAAAGCCAAAACGTGATCATAATCGTAGAACTATAACTCGTAAAAATTGGTGGAAGTTTGGAGAGAAGCGGCCGGCTATGCGGAAAGCAATCGCGCCACTATCTCACTATTTTGCAATCCCATCACACTCAAAATGGTTCATAGGTTTGCCAGTTGAAAAAGATTGGATTCCTAATAATTCTACAACAGTAGTAGCATCTGATGATTTTTATATTCTTGGCATTCTCACTTCAGGCATACACCGCCAATGGGTCAAAGCCCAAAGCTCTACCCTAGAAGACCGAACCCGCTACACCCCTAACACCTGCTTTGAAACCTTCCCCTTTCCCCAAACCGCCCCCCCCAAACTAACCGAACAAATCCGCCAAGCAGCGATCGCCCTCCACGAATATCGGAGCGATCGCATGGAAAAAGAAAACTGTGGCATCACCACCCTGTATAACAACTATTTCCACGAACCCACCAGCAAACTCTCAAAACATCATCAAAAACTCGATAACCTCGTCATGAAAGCCTACGGCTTCACCCCCAACGACGACATCCTCGAAAAACTCCTCACCCTCAATCTAGAACTCGCCGCCAAAGAACAACGCAAAGAACCCATCATTGGGCCATGGGCAGGCGATCGCCCCCCGAAATAGCGTAAGCCTGCCGGAGGGCGAAAAATTTTTCGCCCCTACAACCGATTAATGGGATAACAAAATTGATAGCCTATCCATTCAATTTAGGATATCGCGTAGGGTGGGCAATGCCCACCAGGAGAGAGGGTTTCGGATTTCTGAAACGTCCTAACAATATTAACTACTGCTATACCTACCAGCATCATAATTTGATTGATGCGTTGTTAAGTAAATAGCGGCAGTGATTAGTTAATTCGTCAAAACCTGCTGTCTTACCTAATCGCTTTTCGGCTACATCATGGCAACGTCCTTTGTGAGCGTGCAAAACTTCCGCAGTTTCAATTCCATCTAATAGAGGTAAGTTTTGAAAAACGGCGACCGCCATTTCTCCATCTGTGATCGGCTTGTTGCAAATGTCACAAACAAACATAGGAACAGTTACATTTCCTTCTTTAAAGACCTTAATCATGGTGACTCAACGGAACCTATTTACTGCTCTATAGTAAGCTTTTAACGATTAGTCCGCCACCCCTACCATTTTTCCCTTATGACAAACCATGTCCAAAGAGTACGGAAAGCATTGGTTATCGTCCCGGTAATGAGCGATCGCATCTCATTTCCTGTTGCCACTGAACCGGATCAATCCCATCGCCTTCATAAGTAGCGGCAAGCTGCTGGAGAAGTTCCGCCATCTTTTGACCACCTGTTTTCAGCACCGGCTCAGTATCACCCTCTAAAAGGGTGACATAGACCTGCAACCGTTCATTCTCAAGACTAGGGTGATCCTCAATCCATTCTAAACGCCCATTTTGTAAAAAAGCCTTAAACGTCTTTAGCATGATGAGTTTTTCCTATTCATAAAAAGAACTACAGCTTGTTCAGAAATCATCTGATTGGTTTTCAAAGTCCCTCTCCCGCTCTGGGAGAGGGATTTAGGGTGAGGGCAATGTGTTAAGCAATTGGCAGGCTGTAATGGGATCACAAAATTGATGGTTTATGCGTCCATTTTGGCGAATTTATACATCCTCTCAAAAACCGTTAAAACCGCCGGAGGGCGAGCCGTGAATAAGAGATAAAAACTACCCGGCTCTGCCTTTGGAGATTGAATCACCTTCCCGTAAATATCATCACTCCCCGCCGGATTATCCGGTAAATCCAACACCGCCAACTTGAGATTATTCAAAGGCTCAGGACAAACCGCATCGGTTGCAAGCCGAATCACCGCCCCCTTCTCCGAAATTTGCCATAACTCCCCAGCAGTTTGCGTCGTGCTGATATGCTTGCCATCCAGAATCGTGTATTGCACCGTTAACGGTTTTGCTAACGGGAAATAATGCTCCACCTCCCTCGGTAATTCTAAATGGTAAGGCGCACCAATCCCTCCCACCGCATAGATCGTAATCGGATTTTTCACCCCCTTCGGCATCACCTCCATTTGATCATCAATGTGGATCTCTGCATTGGCCCCCTGAAGCGTCGATTCAGAAATTAACAATTGGCCCCCCGTCGTGTAGGACTCAATGCGATAGGTTAAATTCACCTGAGAACCCACCACGCCGTACTTCGTGCGCTTCTCCGAGCCAATATTGCCCACCACCACCTCGCCGGTATTGATGCCAATCCCCATCTCTAACTTCGGCAACCCCCAAGCCTCAATCTGTTGGTTAATTTCCGCCATTGATCGCTGCATCGCAATCCCACAGGCGATCGCCCGCTGGGGATCATCCTCCCGCTGCGTCGGCGCACCAAACAACACCAAAATCCCATCCCCCATAAATTCATCAATCGTCCCCTGATATTGGCTAATAATGTCCGCCATATAACTCAGGTAAAAATTGAGAATTTTCACCACCTCCTCAGGGGGCAACCGTTCCGAAAGGGCCGTAAAGCCCCGCAGATCCGACGTGAGGATCGTAATTTTGCGTCGCTCCCCCCCCATTTTTAACCCTTCAGGACTTTCCAAAAGACTCGCCACCACCTCAGCGGTGAGATAGCGGCCAAACGTGCGGCGAATTTCCCCCGCTGTGCGGGCCACATAGGCGGTAATACTCACCGCAGCCCCCAGGAAACCCAAGAACGGGGGAACCACCGGAATCCACCAGGCATAGACCAAAGCAAGATAACTGGTTCCGACGAGGAGGGCGATCGCCCCCCCACAAACCCCCCACATTCTCACCGCCCCCCACCGATTCTGATCCGTATGACGCAGCAACCACACAGTCACCGCCCCCACCGCCGTCCACAGCACAATCCAAGCCATTTCCACCGGCTCAGAAGCACTGCGAATCAAGGGCCGGCCATCCAACGCCGCACTGAGTAACTGGCTCGCCATGTGGGCGTGAACCTCCACCCCCGGCATCGGTTGCGGCGAACCCACTAAACTATTGCCATAGGGGGTCATAAACAGATCCCGCGCACTATCGCCAATCGCCCCCAAAAAGATCACCCGATCCGTCGCCCAACCCTCCGGCATCCGCCCTTCCAACACATCGGAAAACGAGAGCCAATCAAAGGCCCGCACACCGCCCCGGTAATTCAGGAGGATCTGATAGCCGCCATCATCGGTGCGAATATAGCCCCCGTCATAGCGTTGGAAGGGCCGCAGTGGCACATCCCCCAACTGCCACCAATCATCGCTATCGGGGACAATGCTAATGCCCTGGCCCTCTGCCTCTAAATATTTAGCCGCCACAAACATACTGAGCGTCGGGATCAAGCCCGTATCCTCAGTTTTCATATTAATCAAGGCCCGACGCACCACCCCATCAGCATCAACAATCACATCATTGGCCCCCACCTGATTCCGTTCCGCCAAAGCTGGCGGCGGGCCAATGGTTTCTAACTCACTCTTCCCCGCCACTTTCCGAATCCCGATCAGATTGGGCGTGGTTTCAAACTGCTCAATCAGTTCTGCTGTTCCCGGTTCAATGGGGAAATCCCGATAATCATCTAAACCGATGACGCGGGGATTCTGGGCCTTGAGCTTCTCAATCACCTCTGCATACATCCCATCGGGGATGATCACCCGCCCTAGGTTGCGATAATCTTGCTCCGTCATGCCGACGATCGCCACCCGTTCATCCCTCGGTTCCGCCGGCCGCAGCCGCAAAAACTGGTCATACACCGCCAATTCCCACCCCTGCATCAACCCCAACCACCGCAGCAAAATCACCAACAACGAGACAGAAGGCACAGCCACGACTACGCCGCGCCATTGCCAGATTTTTTGCTGAAGGGGTTGGGAGAGGTTCATGGGGGAATGGGGAACGGGAATCAATGGGGGTTAATCTCGAACCCCCCTTTTTAAGGGGGGCAGGGGGGATCTAGCCTACTCGACAAAACATTGAGGATCCCAATGGGGTTGGGCTTGGGGGCTATTGGGGGCGATCGCCTCCTCCGCAAAGGGGACATCCGCCAAACACCCCAATCCTTGGGATTCTAGCAGCGTTTTCCACTGTTGACGATCCACCGGGCGCAACTGGGCTGTAAACGCCAAGGCCTCATTCCAATAGGCATTGGCCGCAAAGCGGCTCGCATTCGCTTCCAGGGCAGCGGGGGCCAGGGTTTTGGGGTCAGGAATCGTCGCCGTTGCACTACAACCCAAGGGGCTACCATCGGCTTCGCTACAACTGAGCAAACCGCTCACCACCTCTTCACCCCCTCCATTGCTTTCACACAACAGCGAAAAGCTCCATTCATACACCGCCCCCGGCTCCAGGTTGGCATCCGCCAAACCATAACTAACAATCCGAGGGCCATCCGTCAGACCGGGGGGAACCTCAAGGCCATCGTTAAAATAAACTTCTTCGTACTGATAACGGGTGGCTCCCCCAGCGGTCATCACTGGAATCCGTTTTTGGACGACAATTTCCACCGCTGTTGCTCGGGTGCGAGGCACATAAAAACTCAAGGTGGGATCGGGGCTGAGGCTTGTGCCAATGTTGCTGGCGGGCATTAAAGCAGTGAGGGGCGTGAGCGGCTCCACCTCCCCATCCCCATTGAGATCGGCAAATTTTGCCACACATTCCTCCTCACTGCCGCGACGGGGTGCGCCGCCAGCGGTGCGTTGGGGAGCGCTACCGCCGCCAGGGGTGGCGGAGGGAAAGTTAACCGCCAACAGGGAAGCAGGACGAGCTTGAACGGCAACCTGGGTGAGGGTCAAGCTCAGGAGGGCGGGTATTGTGGCGAGAAGACGGAGCGCATTGGGTAAAGGCATAATTTTCGTGATCGGTAAATGGGGTTTTCTTAGGATAACCTGCTGATTTTTTAAGCAAACAAGCCTTGGGACAGTTCATTGATCACGGCTGCTGCTTAGGGGTTGGGCTGACGGGGCAGGGGGCGAATCAATTCAATGGGGAGGCCGTCGAGGTCGGCAATGAAGGCAACTTCGTAGAGGCGATCGCCGATCATTTGCTGTTCGGGGGGGAGGAGGATTTTGAGGCTATGGCCGATCTGGCCTAATGCTTGTTCAAACTGCCTTAACCATTGGGGCAAAGTTTGCCCCGTTTCCCCCAAATCAAAGGAGAGGTGATAATAGCCCACATAATGCTCATCTCCGAAGGCATCGGGGGCGGGAGCCGGTTGGGGAATTTGGATCAGTTCGAGGCGGCCCTGTTGTCCTTCGAGCCAGCAGGCGAGGGTGTAGCCCGTGGAGAAGCGATCGCTCACTTCAAACCCGAGCAATTGATAGAAATCAATGGCGCGGTGAATATCTGCGGTGCGAATCGAAACATGATGAAGCATTTTCCCTCGGTGGCAACGATGTGCTTTTCTTGATGCTATCCCTAGGGGGCAAGACCGGCGCAAGGGTTGCATTGCCCACCCCTGAGGCCAGCCTAGTCCTTGGAGTCTTTGCGGTGAAGCAGCGATCGCAGGCTTTGGGGCAGAACAAACAGGATGGCGGCGGCCAAAAGTCCCAGCCCCAAACTCACGCCGACAACTTCCGCAATGGGGCCGAGGGAGGGGGTGGGTTCGGGGTCTTTGTAGTAGGGGTAAGCGGTGGCGGTAACGCCTGCAACCCCTAGGCCGCCACCGATGGCGCTGATCATGTTTTGCAGCGTGCGATCGCTCTCGATTTCTTGGGCTTGACGGGCGCGATCGCTTTCCGCTTGGTCAATTTCCACCAAACCGCGAATCGAATTAATCGCCGTATCCAGCAACCCCGATCCATGGCGGAAATAGTTCAAATCGGCAGTAATTTGGTCTTGAAACGTAACAGCTTCTTTTTCCCCAAACACCCGCAGCGCGGTTAAAGGTCTTGGGATCAATTGCCCCATCTTCTCTTCAGCGGCCAATTGCTCCATCTGCTCTAGGGTAGCCAGGTAGTTCCGATGGTTGATGGCGATCGTATTGCGGGCATATTCGAGATTCCGCAATTGGTGGGAATAGGAAAGAGAAATTCCCAAAAGCTCTTTGATTTCATCTTTTAAATTTTTCAATGCTGCTTCGGTCAAAAGCTGATTATCTTTGCGTTTTAAATGCCCTTGTTTCAATGTGTTGAATTGTTGCTCATGATCGTTGACGATTTTATCTGCTTTTTCATAAAAGAGACGGCTTTGTCTAAAAGTGTTGCTCATTTTGTGGCGATAGAGCAATAAGTTTGGCAGAGACCAATAGAATTTATTTAAAGTTTCAGTTGTGGATCGATCAAACATGAACAAAATAAGCAAATGTCCGTAGGGATTTTCCTTCACTGTTTCCCTTGGATTGCCAAACTCATAAAGATAGCCATTGCAGCAGGAAGCGACCCGATATAATTGAGGGAATTGAGCAATGTCGGCAGGTGGAATGTCAAAAAAGGCATACCAGCAATCTTTTGCTGCTTGATCCAAGTCGCGAGGATTGGAGGGAGGGGCCTGGTTTAAGTAAACCGTCAGCAGCAGGGTTTGCCCTAAAAACTCGGCTCGATCATGAATGTCTACTTTAAAACAATTGTTAGGATTGAGTTTTTGTAAATCTTCACAACTATATTGATCAGCACCATATTGTTCTGGAAAGGCAACCCGCAAATTCAGAGCATAGGTGTCATGAATGGCTTGGGGATAAATGAATCCCTTTAATCCATTTTCTGTTTTAAAGTTTTGTTGTCGCTTACGTTTTTGATTAGGTTTAGTGGGATAATTTGACTCTAAAAGATTGTAGGATTGGGGACTGGGTGGGTTAACCAAATCCAGCGTGATATTTAAAGAAAATGCGCCTAAAATACGTTGATACTCATCCTGTACCCATTTTAAATTAATAGCTGGTGATGGTTCGGCATTTGAAGCAGTTGGATCATTGTTGTCAATGGCAATGTTTAACCCATCATAAACATAATAGGAAAACCAATAAAGGCTTGGCGCATAAATCGGAGATGAGAAATTATTCATGCTGACGGCTGATCCGGTTTGCTATTTTGAATGGCCTGCATAATCATCGTTTTATTAATCACACAATCCACGCTTTCCCCTGCTAATGTAGTATCCGTATCATCATCTTCGCCAATTTCTAAACGAGTTTTCAATTTAGCGATATCAATTTGATGGTGACTGCACCACTCTTTAATACAGATCGCTAAGTCTAGAGGGTCGTTCGCGGTCTGGGTGAGACGCTGTTCAAGTTCAGGTAAATATTGCTGAATTTTTGTATTGAGGGTTGGATCTGCTTTGAGTTTTGCTAAGACCTGCAAAAAACTATTAACGGTCTTGGCGGCGCGGGGGGGCATATAGTCTGGCATGGCTTTTGCGGGTGTTAAGGTATTTCTGCAAGTTCATTAAGCAACGGCAAAACCATTATACTGGCGCATAATGGGGGCATGATAGGCTAAGACAATATCCTGTTTAGGAATACCCAATTCTACCAATTGATTGGCTACGCCTATTTCTGTACCATCATATTGAATCCAGATTTTATCGTTAATCACATCAATATGAATCAGGGAACCACAAATGCGCTGATTTCCACTCCAGCCAACATGAACAAGTTGATAGTGATCCTGTTGGTAATCAAAGGCGGTATAGACTTCTATTTCACCATAGGAGGGCTTAATTTGTGCCTGTTCGCGCAAAACGGATTCAATAATTTGCCGATATTTTGTTAGTTTATCCATTCTAAAGTGACCTCCTGACCTGGTTCAAAGGTTAATAGATTAATCTGGGCTTCTTGAATGACTTGTTGTGCGAAAGGGCGACGAAAGAAATCTTGATAAATAAAAACAGGAACCGCTAAATAAAGCTTGCGATCTGGATCTTTCATTTTGAGGGCGACGCGATAACTCATACATTGACCGATGGCCAAATGAAAATCATAAATCGTGGAAGGGGATAGAAAACTTTTAACTTCGATGGCAATTTTAGTTAACCCTTGCTCTGCACCAATTAATTGCTGCCCCGCTAAATCAATTTGTACAACGGTATTGTCAAATTCTAAGGTTAGGGGATCATCGGTAATTGTCCAGCCGATTTGTATTAATGCGGCTTTAACAATGTCGTGAAATTGATCTTTTGCAGGCATAGGCAGTTTCCTAGGGGAGTCCACTGGCGCTGAAGGCGGCCCAGTAGCGTTTTGGGGCGAAGGGTGGATCTTGAGCATAGTCAAACAGTTCAAGCCGACATGCCTTGATGTCATTTTCGGACATTTGTAGAGTTTTGGCACACCAGTCTAGAAAATCAGCCTTTGTGGTGGTACGGAACCAAGTCTGGGCGACTTTTAAGGCTTGGGGGATGGGTTGATTGTGGTTGAGTTCTTGGTAAAAGCAGATGGTGAGAAAGGCGGTGGCGAAGTCATCCACACACCAACGGGTATCAACTACGGTGTTACTTCCGGCGTAGAGGAGGGCGTTGGCGAGGCCGATGTATTCATCGGTGGTGCGGCTGTCGAGGCGGCCGGTTTCGCAGGCGGAGAGGATGACGAGGCGGCAGGCGAGTTTGAGGTTGCGGTAGATTTCGGCAGCGGTGAGGCATTGGTGTTCGATGTTGAAGCGGCGGCCATCTCGGAGCGTGAGGGTGCGCTCGCCGTCCAGGGGGGCGGGTTTGTCTCCAGCGAGGATCAGGGCGGAGTTGAGGGGGTTGGTGCTGTCGAAGCCGCCATGACAGGCGAAATGGATGATCTCGCTGTTGTGGAGTTGGGCGCGGGTGGTGGGTTGCTCGAAGGCGGGTTTATTGGCGGCGGCGTGTTTGAGGATGTGGGCGGGGTCGAAGCGGCGGCGGATCAGGTCAATTTCGACATCGGCGTAGTGGAGGTCTTGGGTGGGGTTTTGGATGGCGAAGAAGGGGGCGGTGGGTTGGGTGCGGGGGCGGTTTTGGAGGTAGGCGAGGATTTGGCAACTGGGGGCATAGCGTACCCCTTTTTCAAAACAATCCTGTAGGGGCGCAAGCGTTGCGCCCTCCAGATTTGTGGCGGTTTGGATTGGGACGGTGAGGGCGTGGAGGGGGCAGAGCTGGAGGTAGAGGTGGGGGATGAGGATGAGGTGATGGCAGGGGTTGGGGCGGTGGGTGAGGAGTTGGGGGAGGTCGAGGAGTTGGGCGGGGTGGTCGAGGCGTTGATCGAGGGATTCGTACCAACTGTTTTGGCGGTAGTCGTGGTTATAGGTTTGGTTGAATTGGTCGAGGGCTTGGCGTTGGGCGGGGCTGTAGCGGTGGGGGTGGATGTGGGTTTGGCTGTTCTGGTGGGTGATCAGGAAGGCGTAGGCTCCAAGGTCGGGGTCTTGGGGGAGGAACCATTGGAGGATGGCGGTGGTGGGGTTGAGAAGTTGGGCGAAGTCGGGGAGTTGGGGTTTGACGGTTTCAAAGGCGTTGAAGGTGGGGTCGTTGATTTCGGCGAGGAGGGTTTTGCGTTGTTGGATGAGGGTGAGGAGGGGGGTGGTTTGGGGGGCGGGGTTGGGGAGGTTGAGGTTGCGGTGGCCGGGTTGGGGGTTGGTGGGGTCGGTGGGGGGTTGGTCGTCGAGGGTGTATTGGAGGGCGGCGATTTCGCGGTTGAGTTGTTCGTATTGTTGGATTTGGGCGGGGGTGGCGTTTTGGGGGAGGCGGTTGGCGTTGTGGAGGAGTTCGGTGAAGGTGCGGGCTTTGCTGCGTTCGACGGTGAGGAGGGCTTGTTCGTAGCGTTGGAGGTGGAAGCAGGCTTCGATCATGCGGCCGTAGAGGGGGAGGGCATCGGCGATCAGTTGTTGTTTGGTTTGGGGGTTGGTGGCCCAGTCGCGGCTTTGTTCGACGGCGCGGATGGCGTTGTCGTAGCCTTCGATCGCAATTTCCCAGTTTTGGCGATCGTAGGCGAGGTTGCCGAGGTTGCGTCCAGTTTGGAGGCACTTGAGGGGGAAAGCTTCTGGGGTATACACTTCTAAAGCCGCTTGATAACAGCGAATCGCCTCCTCCATGTTCTCCCCACGCTCTCCCCGCAGGCGATCGCTGTAAGCAGTTCCCAAGTTATTTTGGGTCATTGCCCAATCTTCAGCATAGGCGGTGCGGGTATACACTTCTAAAGCCGCTTGATAACAGCGAATCGCCGCCTCGATGTTCTCCCCACGCTCTCCCCGCAGGCGATTGCTGTAAGCATTTCCCAAGTTATTTTGGGTCATCGCCCAATATTCAGGATAGGCGGTGCGGGTTCTCACTTCTAAAGCCGCCTGATAACAGCGAATCGCCTCCTCGATGTTCTCCCCACGCTCTCCCCGCAGGCGATTATAGTAAGCATTTCCCAAGTTATGTTGGGTCATTGCCCAAGCTTCGGGATTATCTTGACGGTCAAAAAAATCTAGGGCTTTGATGCAGATCGCAATGGCAATTTCTAAATTAATCGCCCGTTGACCTTGGGGAAATTGCTGCACCAAATTGGCAAAATTGAACAAATCAATGATGTTGTCGCCAGTGGCAAAGGCGGGAATCAGGGCAATCAGATCCTCATTCAGCTTGTCTTGCTGGCGTTCAAGGAAGGGATAAACAACGGAAGGATTGCCACCGCTCTCATCGGTTAAGCGCAGGGCTTCGCGCAAAAACGCTTTGTATTCTGCGGGTATAGTGTTTTGTGCTGTCCCCTGACCTAAAAACGCCCCTAACCGTCTTGCCACCTTGCCGAAAAACTTCATCACCTTAACCCTCCCCCTGCTCGCACATCCCCCCCATTTTACCCCCCAACCCCGAAACCGGGTTTCTTGCACCAACCCCTTACCCACCATCACCCCCCTGAAACCCGGTTTCTTTCCACCCACTAGCCAAGAAACCGGGTTGCGTCCATCCCCTCGTTTGCCCCCCAAATCCCTACCAAAAACCCGGTTTCTGACCTTAAGCCTGAAACCGGGTTTCTTGCACCAACCCCTTGCCCCCCATCACCCCCCTGAAACCCGGTTTCTTTCCCACCACTAACCAAGAAACCGGGTTGCGTTCATCTTCTCGTTTGCCCCCCAAATCCCTACCAAAAACCCGGTTTCTGACCTCAAGCCTGAAACCGGGTTTCTTGCACCAACCCCTTGCCCCCCATCACCCCCCTGAAACCCGGTTTCTTTCCCACCACTAACCAAGAAACCGGGTTGCGTCCATCCCCTCGTTTGCCCCCCAACCCCTCCCAAAAACCCGGTTTCTGAGCTTAAGCCTGAAACCGGGTTTCTTGCACCAACCCCTTGCCCCCCATCACCCCCCTGAAACCCGGTTTCTTTCCCCCCGCTAGCCAAGAAACCGGGTTGCGTCCATCCCCTCGTTTGCCCCCCAACCCCTCCCAAAAACCCGGTTTCTGACCTCAAGCCCGAAACCGGGTTTCTTGCACCAACCCCTTACCCACCATCACCCCCCTGAAACCCGGTTTCTTTCCCCCCCAAGCGAAGAAACCGGGTTGCACATATCCCCTCATTTTCCCCCAAAACCCGGTTTCTAAACGCCAAAACATCTATCGCTGACCCCGCTCCCAACGGGAAATAGCCGTCTGGGCGGCGGCATGACTCGGCGCATCCGTCGGCACAAGACGGGCAGTAGCGATCGCCTGCTCAAAATCCCCCCTCGCCGCACGAGAATTCGCAATCAAATAAATTTGCTCCTGCCACAAACGAATTAACTCCTGAGCCTGTTGATAACCCGGTTGCCCTTGGGGAATCGTTTTGAGCAAATTAATCCCTTGGAGGAAGGAAGAGGCTTGAGTATAACGAATCAAACGCCGCGCTTCACGGATTTTTTCCGCATTTTCCTTTTGGATCACCGCATTTTGCGTCCATTGGCCGATACTTTGCTGGGCGGCTGCGTAGGCGGCGGTTTGGTTGGCAGGAATCAGTTGGGCAGCGGCGATCGCCCCATCAAACTGCCCCTGATTCGCCCGCCCCTTCGCCAGATCCAAAATCACCGCACTCCACCGGGCAATATCCCCCTGGGCTTCTTCATAAAGCGGCGCACCGGGGGGAATCCGCCCCGCTTCCGCAATGGCACGGCTAAACCCAGAAGCTTGATTATCCTGGATATAGGTGCGAGCACGGGCCAGAATCGCTTGACTTTCCGCCAACGTGGGCGGAGCCGCAGGAGCCGTTTCCACCCCAGGCGTAGGGGGAATCGTTGTGGGTATCTCTTGCCCCGGTTCACCGACAGTTTCCGGTTGAGAAGGGCGATCGCCAAACAGCAGATTAAACAATCCCCAAACCGCCAAAATCAGCAACAACCCCCCACCCCACAGCAGCCAATTGTATTGAGCTTTTTTCGGTGTGGGCCGGGGTTGACTGTTAGCCGCCGGGACTGTGGGGGCCGTCGTGGGAATGGTGGGAATCGGCGGCATTTCCGGCGGCGGTGGTGAGAAGGGGGGCAGATCCAGCGATCGCACCGGTTCCGGTTCTCGTTCCGGTTCCACCTCCACTTCAGCAGCCAGTTCCGCCGGTAACGGCCCAATGGGATCCGCCGCCAACTCCGGCGGCAATTCCTCACTCTCCGGCTCCAAGGGCATCACCACAGCCGGCGGCAGTTCCACCGGAGCCGGTTCCGCCCCGACCCCTTGGGGAAACAGCGGCGCTTGGGCAAACTCAATGGAAGGGATAATAATTAACGGATGTTGCACCGGCCGCCAATGGTGCTCACTCAATTCCGGCAACCGTTCATAGAGATAGCTACTAATCCCGTCTAAAGTCGTTTGGGGGCCGTAGTAGCGCAAGGCCTCCAACAACGCAGCGGTAAACATCCCATGACCCAAAGCCACCGCCTCATGGGAAGCCTCCTCCAGTTGACTGGAGAGGATCAACGAAATCCCCATTTCCGGGGCAATTTGCGCCAACTGTCCCCCCACCGTTTCCCCGGCAATCACCCCCGGCGAGCGGTTAATATCCAACAACGCCAACACCCGCCGCTGACCATTGCCCTGCAACCTTGCGAGGAGATCCTTAGCTACAATCCCCGTGCCGGGAATATCCGCCGGGTTGCCATCCATGGGCATTAAATAATCCACCCCCTGCCAACTCACCCCATAACCACTGAAGAAAAACCACAACAGGGAGCCAGTTTGGGCCGCCAGCCAGGTATCGACCCAATGCCAAATCTGATCGCGGGTTGGCTCAGTGCTATGGTTCCCCACCCAAGGAGAAGCCTCCGTTAACAGGAGGGCTTGATGGGGGGGCAATTCGGTTTCTTCCACCAAGAGTTGATGCAGGGCTTGGGCATCATCCTGGGCGTAGTTGAGGGGTTGAATGTATTGATAGCGATTGATGCCGATGGCCAACGCGGTGTAGTCTGACATATCCCCAAGCGGTGAACGGGTTGCAAGGCAATTCTAGCGGAATTCCTTGGCCGCTCTAACATTTCAAAACCGATTGTTATACTTGGGGGATGAATAGACGGGCTTGGCTGGGCAGCGATGGGCAAAATTTTCAAGGGAAAACGGATAAGGGGGGGGCGATCGCCCCATCTGCACGGGTGGGGGATTGTCATCGGTTTAGCAATCCTCGGTGGCGGTTTGACGGGGGGGATCACGCCGTTACCCCTAGCGGCACAAACCATGCAGCCGGATATCCAACTGCAACGCCGCCCCGATGACACCTACGACACATTTCTCCGGCGGGCAGAGGCTGCGGCACGAGCGGGGGTACAGCGACAATTTGACAGCAATCCCCTCGTCACCACGGCCGATATCATGGTTTATGGCAAAAACAGCGGCGTGATTGTCCCCCTCCTGCGCCTCCGGGTCACACGCCGCAACTGGATCAATCTTCCCGACCCCCAACAATGGGCCACCTATTTCCCCATGGCCCGGCAATTCCTCGGCTTTGAACCAGAAGGCTCAGGCACTCCGGAATCTCCCGCTCCTGCTCCCCCTCCAGCCCCAGCAGAACCCCCTCCAGCCCCTTCCGCCGGGTAAGCGATCTCAACTCTGCTAATTGAGGGGGTAGGGGCGAAACAGTTTCACTGTTCACTTTTCGCCCCTAGGTTGGGTGGAAGGCGGCTTAACTAACTGCCCCAATGAGATCGGGGGATTCTAGATCTTGGAACAAGGGGGTGCTGAGGTAGCGTTCCCCAAAGCTGGGTTGGATCATCACGATCAACTTGCCAGCATTTTCTGGCCGTTGGCCAAGGGTAATGGCCGCACAAAGGGCCGCCCCAGAGGAAATCCCCGATAAAATTCCCTCTTCCTTGGCTAACCGCCGGCCATAGGCGATCGCCTGATCATCACTGACGGTAATCACCTCATCAATCAATTCCACCTTCAACACCTCCGGCACAAACCCCGCCCCAATACCTTGGATCTTATGGGGGCCGGGTTCCCCCCCGGAAAGCACGGGGCTACCGATGGGTTCGACGGCGATCGCCTTAAATTCCGGCTTGCGTTGCTTAATCACCTCCGCCACGCCGGTAATCGTGCCGCCGGTTCCCACCCCCGCCACCAGAAAATCAATCTGCCCATCGGTATCATGCCAAATCTCTTCAGCAGTAGTACGGCGGTGAATTTCCGGGTTGGCATCATTGCGGAACTGTTGCAACATATAGGCGTTGGGCGTGGTTTCGAGGATTTGCTGGGCGCGGCGAATACAGGCACTCATCCCCCCCGCCCCCGGCGTTAACTCCAACTGCGCCCCATAGGCCCGCAACATCGCCCGTCGCTCACTGCTCATTGTTTCTGGCATCGTGAGGATCAGTTGATAGCCCTTGGCCGCCGCCGCCATGGCCAGGGCAATGCCGGTATTCCCCGATGTCGGTTCGACTAAAATCGTTTTCCCCGGCTCAATCAACCCCGCCGCCTCAGCCGTATTGATCATGTTCACGCCAATGCGATCCTTCACCGAAGCCGCCGGATTCATCCCCTCCAACTTGACAACGATTTCGGCGCTGCAACCTTCCGCCTGGGGAATCCGATTGAGACGCACTAAGGGCGTGCGTCCCACTAACTCCGTCATATTGTTGGCAATTCGCATCAGTTTTGACTCCTTAAATGTAGTACATAATATTTATCTGGCGGCGAGAATCCCGCTGGTCGCAAAGATCCTGAAGGGTATAACCCTGAAGCACCCCCCGCATTGTTTCGTAAACCTCTTGCCACACCTCATCCACCACGACACTTTCAAGGGTGGGGGCGATCCGTGCTAGCGTACCGATCGCCTCCTTACGATTCCGGGCCTCTGCCCCTTCGAGGCAGTTGACCACATCCAAGAGCGTGATCTTCCAAGGCTCCATGGTCAGCAAATAGCCCCCCTTGGCCCCCCGCTGACTCTGGACAAACCCCCCCCGCCGCAGCGTCGCTAACAATTGCTCCAAATACCGCTCCGGAATCTGTTGCTGGGCGGCAATTTGTTTAATTTGTAGCGGTTCATCTTGGGGATAATGCCCCGCCAACTCCAAAAGAGCCAACAGTGCATATTCAGTACGACAGGAGAGTTCCACGGGCATTGAGGGATGGAGGCTGATGTTTAGTATACTCCCATTCCCCAGTGGGGTTTGCAGGATTGATTTTAGTTCACAATTGGGGGGAATGGGGAACGGGGGATGGGGAATAATGCGAAATTTGTTTATAGATCGGGTTACAGACGGCGTAGGGGCGAAAAATTTTTCGCCCCTACATTAATTTGCGATGGGCTACAAAAAAAAGTGGCGAGGTTGTCCTCGCCACTGAGATATCGTGTTGTGTGTTCCTGGTTAGCAGGTCTGTCTAGAAAGTGAATGTGGTGCGCAGCGTTCCCATCAACATATCAGCGTTAACGCTGCTGTGGCCGGGGTTGGTGAAGTAAACCAAGCCAGGGGTAATGTGGATGTTCTCGTTCACCCGGAGACGGTAGAAGGCTTCGAGGTGATACCCGATGTCGCGGTTAGCACGGTCGTTGTTGGCGGCGCTGGTGCCACGGAACGCACCGGCCAAGCTGCTGGAGGAACCAGCCAAGCGGGGCTGTTGCCCGAAGACGAAGCCTAAGAGGTTGCCTTCACCGCCAAGGTCAGGTAAACCAACGGTGAGGGCGTAGTTCCACACATCAGCAGTACCACTATTGATCACGATGCCTTTGCTCATGCCAATCCAACCCCCGACGAAGAGGCGATCGCTGGGCGTATACAGCACTTCTAAACCGTAGTTGTTGGAAACAACGTTATCCGTGCCCCCGATCGCGTTGCCATTCAGGGCAAGATCCCCAGCAAGGCTACCAGTTCCAGTTCCCAAACCACTGCGGGTAACGCCGGTACCGCCATTGGTGGTGTAGGCGTTGATATATTGCAGACCCACGCCAAACTTATCGTTTTCAAACTGGATTTGACCGCCTAAGGCGTAGCTGCCGCCAAAGATCCCAGAAGTGGGGTTCTCACCTTGACCAGCGGTGTAGCCAAGGGACACATTGAAGTTGTCATTGAGCTTATGCATGAAGCCAATCCCTTGGTTTTGACCACCGGCCCGTAGGATCGGGTTGCGTTGACCAAAGCGGGAGATGGAGCCGTTGCCGCTGGAATCGAAGGGGTTGAGGGTGGGTAAGAAATCATCCATCCCTGCTGCATTGGCGAAAATTTGCGCCGTGGTTTTAGACCCAATCGGGAAACGATAAGCCAGGACATCAAGTTGGATGTCGTTGCCGTTGTCGCCACCGAAACCATAGCGGGGTTCGTTGGTGAGGGTACGGACTCCCCAGTCGGCTACGTTGCGGGCTTGGAGACGGGTGCGCAGGCGATCGCGCCCCGTGAAGGAGGTATCAAAGTTCAACCGCACCCGGTCTTGGAACACAATTTCATCCCGGAAACGGGTATCCGTCCCTTCCAGGAGGCGGTTAGCGTTGGTGTCGGGTTGGTTGCGGCGGGGGCTGATGGCGTTGAGGGCAAAGATTGCTTCCCCAGCCAGTTTCGTGGTGGTGGAGAATTGGTTATCTTCCAGGAAGGAAACTCGGGATTCCAGGTTATCAACGCGGGTTCCGAGCATTGCCAGTTCCGCCTCGAATTCCTGCATGAGGCGATTCATCGTTTCCAGGTCTTCGCGGGTGGCGAAATCAGCGGTGGTTTCAGCGATCAACCGCTCGATTTGCTGTAAACAGGCGTTTAAACCAGCAGCAAATTCATAACGAGAAAGGGCGCGGTTGCCTCGGAACGTGCCGTTGGGATAACCCTTGAGGCAATCATAACGACGCACTAAGTCATCCAGGGCTTGGAAGGCCCAATCGCTGGGGGAAACATCACTAAACTGGGATGCCCCGCCCGCTTGATTCATCATTACTTGACCTTCGGCGCTGTAGGCTTCGATTTGGTCAAACAAGTCTTGGTTGGGGGTTTGGGCTTGAGCCGCGAAGGGCTGGGCCGCTAAGAGGGCAGAACCGATGAAGATCGGTAATGCTTTAACTGAAGACCGGTGTAGTTTTGCCATGCGTCTAAATTATTCACTCCTCAAACAAGTCTTAATCCTTTGACCGTCTCTGCTCTCATCAAGACAGAGATTCGGGAATCAGCCGGGTGGCTCCCACAGGCGTAGTCAAATCGCCCCTAATCAGGTTGCCCGTAGACTTCCCTATCGTGATGGTGTCACGAAAACCACATCAAGAATAAACCATAACACTACCCGAGCCATTCTGCCACTACTGAGAAAAGATGTCAACAATGTTATCGGGGATACATGGACAATGTTATCGGGGATACATTAACTGACTGAAGTTCGCAGATGGGCAGGATTGGACTGAGGTTCCTGCTGCCTTTCCGGGGATAGACAAACCAGGGACAACATTAAACCTAGACTGCTGAGAGCTTAACAACCCAATGTTAAGAGCAGCCTAAGAGCCTGTTAATTCTGGATAGACGAGAGTAGGGGCGATCGCCCCCAGCGATTAAAAATTAATCAACAGCCGCGAGTTTAAGGTTTAAATTGGAGATCTCCCTTCCCCATTTCCCTCACCTTCAGCTTTGGCGTTATGCAGCATTTAACCAGTCATCATCGGGTTGCGATTCTCCTCCATCGCGGCATTCGCGATCGCAGTGGGAAAACAGGCTTGGCCTTTTTGCGCTATGGGGAGGCGGAAGTGGTGGCCCTGATTGATGAGGATTGTACGGGGGAATCTTTAGTGGATTTAACGGGGATTGATCGGCAGATCCCGATTGTCGCTTCCGTCACCGATGCCCTAGCCTATCAACCCGATGTATTGCTGATTGGTGTAGCACCATCGGGGGGGCAACTCCCCGATAGCTGGTGGGAAGAGGTGAAACTGGGGATCCTGGCGGGGGTGTCGGTGGTGAATGGCCTCCATAGTGCCATGACCCCGATGATTGAAGATTTGCCGGGGGGACGGCTCCAAAAGGGCCAATGGATTTGGGATATTCGTCAGGAGCCGCCGGGTTTGGGCATTGGCAAGGGGTTGGCGAGGCGGCTCCCCTGTCAGCGCCTCCTCACCGTCGGCACGGATATGGCGGTGGGGAAAATGTCCACGGGGCTAGAATTGCGCAAGGCGGCGATCGCCCAAGGCATTAATACCAAATTTGTCGCTACGGGTCAGGGGGGGTTAATGATTGTGGGGGAGGGGATTCCCCTCGATGCGGTGCGGGTGGATTTTGCTGCCGGAGCGGTGGAGCAGGCGGTGCTGGATCTCGGTTCCCGTTGCGATCTACTCTTAATCGAGGGCCAAGGTTCCTTACTCCATCCCGGGTCAACGGCCACGCTACCCCTGATCCGAGGCAGTCAACCTACGGGGTTAATCCTTGTCCATCGGGCCGGCCAAACCCACATCCATAACTGCCCCGATGTAGAAATCCCCCCGCTCCCGGCGGTGATTGAGTTGTATGAAGCGGTGGCACGGGGGGCGGGGGCCTATGGGCCGGCACGGGTGGAGGCGATCGCCCTCAACACGGCCCACCTTAAACCCAAAGCCGCCAAGGGGGCGATCGCCCAAGTCCAGCAAGCCACCGGCCGCTTCTGCACCGATGTTGTCCGCTTCGGGGCGATCGAACTTCTCCACCACCTACTTAAAACTCCCTAACCCCCATGGCCCTCCCCCTCGCCACCCAACAGGATATTATTCAACGGGTTCGACAAGCACGCTCCCAACGAGCCAAATTTTTAGCGGCGATGGGTGAGCGCCAAGTCCAAGGCTGGGCGATCGCCCGACAAGCAGCCCAACAATTAAAAACTGAATTTGGTGCTCACCGAGTCGTCTTGTTTGGATCATGGCTTAATGTGGAGCAAATGCACTGGTATTCTGATTTGGATTTAGCCGTGTCGGGTTTACCCAGGGCATCCCTCTACCGAGCGGGAGCCAAGATTGAGCGGGGTCACGATTTTATGATCGATCTCATTGAAGCGGAGTGGGCGAAACCCCATATTCAAAGGGCGATCGCCTTAGGAATTGCACTATGAAGAAAATCGCTCAAGAGATTAACACTTTTTGCCAAACCTTAACCCCCTAACCCCTAATCATCATGGCCATTAGACTTGGACGCAATCAATGTGGAACCCTGGCGAGAGCCGAAAGCTATGAATGGCTGATCACCAACGGCAGCGGGAGCTATGGGGCGGGGACTGTTGCCGGGTTACTCACCCGCCGTTACCACGGCCTCCTCGTTGCCGCCCTCACCCCTCCCCTAGGCCGCACCCTCCTGGTGAGCAAAATCGACACCGACCTCCACTATCGCGGCCAAAGCTTTCCCCTCTACACCAATCGCTGGTCTGACCAAACCCTCGACCCGGAAGGCTACCTCAACCTCGAAGGCTTCTACCTCGAAGGGACAACCCCCGTCTGGGATTATGCCGTTGCTGACCTCCTCCTCGAGCAGCGGATCTGGATGGAGCCAGGGCAAAACACCACCTATATCCGCTACACCCTCAAGCGGGGCAGTGGAGCCGTTGAACTGACCCTCAAACCCTTCGTCAACTATCGCGATTTCCACAGCGACACCCATCATGAAGATTGGCAGATGGGGATCAACGCCATTGATTATGGCATTGAAATCACCCCCTTTCCCCAAGCCGTCCCCTACAAAATCCTCGCCTACGGCCCCACTCCCCCCCAATGGTCAATTCATCCCCATTGGCATCGGGAATTTGACCTGGCCTTAGAACGGTATCGGGGTTTAACGGATCATGAAGACCACCTCAACCCCGCGTTGATTAAAGGCAGCCTCAGCCTCGGTCAATCCCTCACCATTATTGCCAGCACCGAAGCAGCCCCCGACCCTGACGGAGCCGCAGCCCTGGAACGTCGCCACAACTATGATCATGGGGTATTAGCCCCTTGGCGGGCGCTCCATTTACCCCGCAACCCCGATATTGAACAGTTGGTGTTAGCCGCCGATCAGTTTATTGTCGCTCGCCCTCTCCCCGATGAGCCGGAGGGTAAAACGGTGATTGCCGGTTATCCTTGGTTTGGGGATTGGGGCCGGGATACGATGATCAGCTTGCCGGGGTTGACGTTGACGACAGAACGGCCGGCGATCGCCCGTCTCCTGCTGCGCACCTTTGCCCAATACCTCGATCAGGGGATGCTGCCTAATCTCTTCCCCGATGGCAGCAATCAACCGGAATACAACACAGTTGATGCCATCCTGTGGTATTTCGAGGCGGTGCGGGCCTATTTCGTGGCAACCCAGGATCAAACCCTGATTGCCGAACTGTTCCCCGCCCTCGCAGCGGTGATTGATTGGCACATCCAGGGGACGCGCTATAACATCCACCTCGATCGCAAAGATGGCTTGCTCTATGCAGGGGAGGCAGGGGTGCAACTCACCTGGATGGATGCCAAGGTGGAGGATTGGGTGGTTACGCCCCGCATTGGTAAGCCGGTGGAGATTAATGCCCTCTGGTATAACGCCCTGATGACGATGCAGGTGTTAGCCCAGGCTTTGGGGAAACCGTCGGAGGAATACCAAACCCTGGCCCAGAATGTGGTGATTGGCTTTAGTCGGTTTTGGAACTATGACACGGGCTATTGTTTTGATGTGCTGGATGGCCCTCAGGGCCATGATCCTGCCCTGCGCCCGAATCAAATTTTCGCCGTTTCCCTTCCCGCTGCCTTGATGGAAATGGGCGGATTACCTTTGCTTTTGCCTCGGGAACAGCGGGGCATTGTCGATGCGGTGGGGCGATCGCTCCTCACCTCCCATGGGTTACGCTCCCTGTCCCCCGATCATCCCCAATATCAAGGGGTCTATGGGGGGGACAGGTATCAGCGGGATGGAGCCTATCACCAAGGCACAGTCTGGGGTTGGTTAATGGGCCATTTCATTCAAGCTCATTTAGCGGTCTATGGCGATCGCCCCCAAGCCAAAACCCTCCTAGACCCCATGCTCGATCAACTCCGTAGCGGCTGCCTCGGAACCCTCGGGGAAATCAGCGATGGCGATGCCCCCTTCACCCCCCGTGGAGCGATCGCCCAAGCCTGGACAGTGGCCGAAGTCCTCCGCATTTGGCGACACCTCAACACCCCATCCCAGTAAACCAGTCAGCCACACTCATCGAAATCGCTATCAAGCAGTGGTAGTGCATTTTTCATAGGGATGGAGTTTTGCCGTCAAGGGTGCGATCGCATCTCTGCCTAATTCAAATAATCCTGCACCACGTCCAGCGGCAAGGAGAGGATTTGCGCGATCGCCCCTGCATCCAAACCCATGGCCACTAAGGGCGGAATCGCCTTCAGTTGGGCTGCTTCGGCCCGCTCGGCCCGCTCTTGCATCGCTTGAGCCTGGGCGATCGCCTCCACATAGGTCGCAAACCGTTCCCCCGTTGGCGTATAAAGCTGCAACTCCCCAGCCAGGGTCAACTCAAACCGCATCCCTAACAACGGACTCCGCCAGTCCTGCATTTCTGGAATGATGGAAAGCACTCCCACTTCATCCCGTTGCCATCCCTTAAGGAAGGCGCGATCTGGGTCGAATAGATAATATTCCTGTACGCCATAGGTTTCGTAAAACTCTAGTTTTGTATCGTGCAGTTCTTTCAATGTGTTGCCTGGCGAGGCAATTTCAAAAACGACTTGAGGGGCAATGCCGTCTTCTTCCCATTGTTTATAGGAGCCGCGATTCTCCTTAGGACGACCAAGAATCACCATCACATCTGGAGCGCAGCGGGTACGATTGTCCCCCTTGATGGGATACCAGAGCAAATCCCCCGCCACAAACACCTGAGGATTGTCAGCAAACATGGCATCTAACCCGCCTTGGATTGTGGTGATGTAGCGAAATTGCAGCGTGTTATCAGCCAAGGGTTTACCGTCGCTTTCGGGGTATTCAACCTGAGGGTGGGCAGAACTGATCATAAGGCCAAGGGCGCGTCCGTTGGTTTCCAGCGTAGCACAGGGGTTTTGAGGGAAGCGGGGGCGATCGCCCCTCTCCTTCGGCAATCAGAGACAGCACAGACCGCAAAGAAATGTTTACAATCGGAGGGAAGCCCCTCCCTATTGCACCATGGCCACCTATCCCGGTCTCACCAGCGAAGCCTTTCGCCATCCCCTCGATGCCCAAGCCGAACAAGCCCTGCGGGCCATCCCCGGCTTTGAGCAATTTACCCGTAGCTTTGTCGAATACCTCTACGAGCGGCCCCAACAGGTTTATCTGATGGGCAACTGTGTTGCCGCTGGCCCCCGTCAATACGCCACAATCTACGGTATTTTTCGCGATTGTGTCCGGGATCTCAGCCTCAATGTGGAGCCGAGCCTGTTTGTCAGCCAAAATCCCCAGGTGAATAGCTACTCCCTCGGTTCTGAGCATCCCTCCATGGTGATTCATAGCGGAGCCATGGATCTCCTCAGTGAGGCAGAATTGCGCACCGTCATCGCCCACGAATTGGGCCATATTAAATGCGGCCATACCGTCCTCAAACAAATGGCGATCTGGGCCATGAGTGCAACAGAAATCATTGGGGAATTGACCCTAGGGATTGGGCGGATGCTCAATCAAGGCTTAGTGTATGGGTTTTATGAATGGATACGCAAAGCCGAGCTATCCGCCGATCGCGCCGCTTTATTGGTCGTGGATGATCTCAATTTAGTAGCACAAACGATGATGCGTGTGGCGGGGGGGAGCCAAAAATACGCCCATGAATGCAGTTTGGCGGAATTTACCCGCCAAGCCGAACGTTATCAAGCCCTCGATAGTGATGAACTCAACCAGATTTATAAATTCCTGATCTATAACGGCGGCAATGGAGCCTTAGTCACCCATCCCTTCCCGGTGGAGCGGTTACATTATTTACAACATTGGTCGCAATCCCAGCAGTACCAAAACCTCCGCCAAGGCCACTACACCCCCGACCCCGCCGAAGGAGCCGTCAACACCGCCGCCAGTGCAGCGGGGGAAGTGGATGCCCTCCAGCGACAAATTTCGCAACTGCAAGCGGAAATTGATCGTATTCGGGGCCGAGCCGGTCGGTGAGGGTTGAACTGAGGCTGTTAAAGAAAATCTAGGGCCATTTGTCGGGATCATGGTTAAAATATTCTTAACCTTGGATGGTTTTGAGCAGCTTAATCTGCTAGATAAGCCATGTCCTTACCCTCCCCGCCATGCTGATCTATCAATTTCTCCTGGAGACCGTCCGTAATTTTCCCCCAGAAGTTGCTCTTGATGAATTTAACGGCTTGTTTTTGGTCTATCAATCCCATCCAGGCAATCAGGCGGCATTTAAAGAACTGGAAAAAATTTTAAATGCTAAACGTTGCGATGAGTTTTTAAATACGCTCAAACGCTGCTGTTATATTTTAATTAACAACTGGGAAGCGAAGCGACAAATCCAATGTATTGCCCCTTTGGTGGAGGGTTTTGCCCAGTACGATTTTGACCGCCGGGTGGCTTCCCGCGCCCGCAAGCATCTTCAGGAGTGGCTGAAGCGGTTTGTTGAAAGTCAGGATTACGCAGATTTGAAGCTGTTTACCGCTGAACATCGTAAAAATTCGCCGCTTTTAACGGGGGTTGCGAAACATTGGAGTGAGCGTTATACTTCTTATTTATTAGTGCCGCAGTATGTGAATACTGATAATTCCCCGGAGCAACGGGAGGCGGCTAAAAAGCGATCGCAGGAATTGAAGGATCGTTTTAAGTTTGAATTGGCAATGTACACGGCGCGATCGCAATCCGCTGTTCATGATCCGGCTCGCCCTGTCCAAAACCCCACGGGGTTAGGGGAGGAGGTGTTACGGCTGATTAAAACGATCATGGTGCGTCAGGGGCATTATAAATATTCCTATTTTGCCAATATTTTTACCAAGCAAGTTCAAGGTCTCACCTATGCAGACTTTAAAGATGCCCTCTGTAATTATCTGGCCTTTTCCTCAGAAGGAAAAGATGCCAAAAATCCTACTTATCAGCGCATTTTAACCCGCATTAAGTCCCTTTACCCCAAATATGATCAGGATACCTTAAGCGATTCACTCCTGTTGCGAACCTGTAACCGGGTGATCAGTTTTCTCACCATTGAACGGGAAGAAGAGCCTTCGGACTTTTTCATTTTTTTAGTTTCTCAAGGCAATACAATTACATTGGTAATTTTACTCCTCAAGCTCATTTTAATTTGTCCCAATTCTCGTACCCATTTAGAGCATCAGGTGGCAAAGTTGATCCGCCACTATATTGCCTATCCTGAAGCCGATTGTGATTGGGTTGTGCATTTCTTTGAGGTGTTTAATATTGCCTTTGCCATCCATGGAGATAGCAATGTTCAGTATGATTTAATCCGGGTTAAACGGGAAACGGCAGCGGCGGAGGCGGAACTAGAGCATTCTTTCGGGGAACCGGATGATTACCGCATTTTTGCCCAAGCGAAGGTAGAACTACCGCCCACGTTCACGGTGATGGAGAACCGTCAGGCGGAACCCTCGGAGTCTTGGGTGCAAAACCCTTGAGCTTGTGCCGGGTTGATCAACAATGGGTTGCTGTGGGGGCGAAAAATTTTTGTGCCTCCGGCAGGCTTACGCCAACGCCCCTACGCCGATGCCGGATCAAGGTGACAGAGCTTCATATTCGGGAAATCCGTCGGATCGTACACTGGTGGTAGTGAAGATTTCCATACCCAGCTACCGGAACCTAAGATTATGGCGGCATCGCTCCCCCCTCAGTCTGTCCCTACAAAACCGATTATTTTAGGGGCGATCGATATTGGCACGAACTCGATTCATTTGGTAGTGGTTAAGATTGAGCCACAATTTCCCAGCTTTTCGATTATTGCCAAGGAAAAGGATACGGTGCGGTTGGGCGATCGCGACCTCCACACGGGCAACCTCACCCCGGAGGCGATCGCCCGGGCCCTCGCGACGCTGCGCCGCTGTCAAGATCTGGCTTTGAGCTTTGGGGCGAAGCATTTACTGGCCGTGGCCACCAGTGCCACCCGTGAGGCCCCCAATGGCCAGGAATTTATCCAACAGGTGGAGCGGGAACTGGGGCTACAGATTGATCTGATTTCCGGCCCGGAGGAGGCGCGGCGCATTTATTTGGGGGTGCTGTCGGGGTGGGAATTTAATGAGCAGCCCCAGGTGATTATTGATATTGGCGGCGGCTCGACGGAGTTGATTTTGTGCGATCGCCACGATACCCGCTATCTCAGCAGTACCAAGGTGGGGGCGGTGCGCCTCACCCAGGAATTTATCCACAGTGATCCCGTCAGTCCGGCGGAATTGACCTATTTGCGGGCCTATGTGCGGGGGATGCTGGAGCGATCCATTGAACAAATTCGCAGCCAAATCCAACCGGGGGAAACGCCCTGTTTGATTGGCACATCGGGAACAATTGAAACCCTGGCGCTCCTCCAAGCCCGCACTGTGAGCGAGGAACCCCCTAGCCCTCTCAACGGCTACACCATCAGCCGGGAGCAGTTAAACCAGTTAACGGAGCAGTTGGCCCAATTGCCCTATGGCGATCGCGCCCTGTTTCCGGGGATGTCGGAGCGGCGGGCGGAAATCATCGTCGCCGGGGCAGTGATTTTGCTCGAAGCGATGGAAATGTTGGGGATGGCGGAAATTAGTATTTGTGAGCGGGCGTTGCGGGAGGGGATTATTGTCGATTGGATGCTCACCCATCGCCTCATTGCCGATAAGCTCCATTATCAAAGCGAGGTGCGCGATCGCAGTGTCTACAGCATTGCCCAAAAGTATCAGGTCAATATGGACTATAGCGAACGGGTGGCTAAGTTTGCGGTGGATTTATTTGATCAACTGCAAGGTAAACTCCATTTTTGGAATGAGCAGGAGCGGGATATACTCTGGGCGGCGGGGATGCTCCACAACAGCGGCCTGTATATTTCCCATGCTGCCCATCACAAACATTCCTATTATTTAATCCGCCATGCGGAGCTTTTAGGTTATACGGAATTAGAGGTGGAATTGATCGCCAATATTGCCCGTTATCATCGCAAAAGTAAGCCCAAGAAGAAGCACCCCAATTATCATCCCCTCACGAAACCCAATCGGCAACGGGTGGATCAGTTGAGTGCAATTTTACGGTTAGCGGTGGCGTTGGATCGGCGGCAAATCGGGGCAATTTCCCAAGTCAACGCCGCCTACAATCCCCACCACCAAATTTTGCAACTCCACCTCACCCCTACGGATCCCACGGATCCCTGTGAGTTAGAATGTTGGAGTTTGAACTATAAAAAAGATGTGTTTGAGGAGGAGTTTCATTTGCGAGTTGAGGGTTTGGTGGGCTAGGGCGAATGTCGGGGCGAAAAATTTTTTACCCCGACGCAACCCATAAAAATCGATACACACCTTAGAACGAGAAAGTCGATAGGGTTGGGTTCATAGCCCGCCATTGCGGGGCTAGTTGCGGGCAGGGTGAACAGTGTTATGATGCTAACCTGGACTTACATTGCTTTTTTGCAATGTTGTCACAGCCAAAATTTAAAAGGAAGATGATGAAACAACAGACGTTTGAAGGAACCTGGGAAGAAATCCTACAATATGGGCCTAATTTTTCTGGGCAGCGTGTTCGGTTGACCATTGTTGCCTCAGAGGAAACAAAATCCCAACAGCCTGTGATGTTAGACCAAATCCTCAAAGGAAGGGTAGGACGAATTCGGTTCCAACCCTCCAACCTTTCTGCTCGAACAAAGGAAGCATTTGCCGATATGTTGGCTGATAAGTACAAACTACCAAAATCAGGCCAGTGACCCTTTGCGATGCTTCTGTTCTCATCGCGCTCATTAATGCGGATGATGAGAACCATAACCGCTGTGTCAATGCTCTATCAGTTTTGCCAGCACCTTTAATTACAACTTGGTCATGTTTTACTGAAGCTATGCACTTATTGGGTCGGTACAGTGGGTGGTCAGCACAGCAGGAGTTATGGAATTATGTTGCCAACAAAATCCTTGTATTGTATCTACCTGATGATGCAGAACAGACACAAATGCAAGCACTCATGGAACAATATCAAGATGTTCCGATGGATTTAGCAGATGCATCATTAGTTACTGCTGCTGAAGCATTAAATCGGAAACAGATTTTTACTCTTGACCGAGATTTTTATATTTATCGCCTTCCCGGAAATCAATCTTTTGATGTTATTCCTTAAACAAATTGGACTAATGGCGGGGTTGGCATTGGCGATCGCCCTTTGATCAACCCAAATCCCCACCCGTAATCATGAAAAAGCGATCGCCCTCAACATCTTCACACCTGGGGGCGGGCGCTGTGGCCTTTGATTTCGTGGAGGGAGGGGAGTTCCTGCCATTCGAGACGGTAAAGGTTGAGGGGTTCAGTTTTGCCTTTAACTTTCGTTGGTGGCAGAGCCGTCAGAGGATAATCCGAATAATTCAACCGCTTCACCGTACTTTCCGCCAGAAGAATTTCCCCCGCTTTCGCTGCATCACAAATCCGACTCGTAACATTGGTTGTATCACCAATGGCCGCATATTGAATCAAACGACGAGAACCAATATTTCCCGCCGCCACAGGGCCACTATTGAGGCCAATATGAATCGCAATGGGTTGGCGGCCCTGGTCTTGCCAATCCTGATTGAGACGGAGAACAGCGTGCTGCATTTCAATCGCCACCTGCACAGCGCGATCGGTATCATCGGGGCGGGAATAGGGTGCGCCCCAAATTGCTAACAACGCATCACCAATATATTTCTCCAACGTCCCCTCATAGGCAAACACAATATCCTCCACCATCACATTAAAATAATCATTCAACATCTCAATCACCGCCCTCGGCTCCATCGTTGAAGACATCCGGGTAAAATCGGTAATATCGGCAAATAAAGCAGTAATTTCTGTATCAATAATCCCTAAATCCCCCCCTTCCCGCAACTTGCGGCTGATGGTCGAAGGAAAAAACCGCTCTAACTTGTCGCGCCATACCGCTTCTTCCTGCATTTTATTCATCAGCCGACTACTTTCAATGGCGATCGCCGCCTGATTCGCCAAGGCCGTTAAAAACTCCAAATCCTCTTCAGAATAGGCATTAGAGCAGGAAAGATTATCCACATAAAGCACCCCAATCACCTGCTCACGGGGTTGCAAGGGCGCACACATGGAAGCCCGAATTGCCTGCACTAAAATCGATTGAGAACCTTCAAACCGCCGATCCATTGCCGCATCATCCGTAAGCACCGCATCCCCATGGCGGCACACATAGTTCGTAATTTTCGTACTGTAAAATTGGTATTTCACCGAAAGGCCTGAGCGCGATCGCACCGCCTTTTGCTCTAACTTACCCGTCCGTTCATCCACCATCAACAGCGCCGCTCGATCCACATTCATAATCGTTAACAGCAGTTCTAAAATTTTATCGAGCAATTGATCGGGATCTTCTGGTGAAGCCAATTTCTTCCCCACTTCTAAAAGAATTTTTAGCTTATTCACCGCCCGCTGATGCTGGTCTTGCTCCTTAAGGCGCAGAGCAGAGCCGGTCTTTTGATTTTTATCAATGAAATCTTCAATCAACACTTGGCTTTGTTTAGGGGAATAGTGGCTGACGATGGGCAGTTGTTCCCCGGTAGGATCATCATCGGCTTCTAAATCCACTTGGGTATCAAGGATTTTAAAATGTACCATCCCACAGGTAATTGCATCCCCCAACGCCACTTGGCGTTGCTTAATCTTCACCTGATTCACATAAGTACCATTTAAGCTTTTTAAATCTCGTAAGAGAAAGCGATCGCGGTCTAGATAGATTTCCGCATGGCGACGGGAAAGGCTGTTATCTTTAATCACAATCTGGTTCATAGGAGCACGGCCGATGGTATTCCGTCCCGGATTAAGGGGATAGATTTGTTCGTTATCTCCATCGGGGTTGCACACCAACACGTAGGCCATGATTGGAATTAGGGCATTTGCTCCAAATAGGCATCGGGGCCCAGATTGTTTAACTGTGTTTGTTTGGTTAGGACTTGATCCCGCAAAGATTGGCGATAGGCCTGAACTTGAGCGAGTAAATCGGGATCGTGAGATGCCAGGATTTGCACCGCTAACAACCCAGCATTTTGGGCATTACCAATGGCGACAGTAGCCACAGGGATCCCCTTGGGCATTTGAACAATGGAATAGAGGGAATCCAACCCCCCTAACTGTTTTGTGGCCACAGGCACACCGATCACGGGCAAGGGAGTTAGGGCCGCCACCATCCCCGGTAAATGAGCAGCGCCACCGGCTCCAGCGATGATCACTTTTAAGCCACGGGTGTGGGCGGTTTGGCCATAGTCTACCATTTGGGCTGGGGTGCGATGGGCGGAAATGATCGCCACCTCATGGGGAATGGCAAATTGCTGACAAATGGCGATCGCCCCTGCCATCGTTGGCAAATCAGAATCACTCCCCATAATAATCCCTACTGCTGGCGGTGGTTGGATCATCGGCTTTCCTCCAAAATATTGATCTTTATTATCTCGCAAACCTTACATCTCTTTAGGGAAGGGGCGATGGCCCCAGAGACGGTCAAACTTCAGCCATCCTAACGATTCCAACCCGAACCACAGGCCAAATAGAGCGATCGCTCTTTTGGCTACAAATTTTGGGTTGCAAATTGTGGTAGCTATAATAGGCTCGATTCAGCTTCTGAGTTGTGTATTTTTCATTTATACAAGGATAAACCCATGGCCCATCCCCAGCGATTTCACCTTTCCCGTCGTCAAATCCTACGCGGTTTATTGGCAACCACTGCCTTTGGTTTAACGGCTAAATTTGGCACGGGTTGCACGCAGGAGGGTGGAGGCGGTGACAGTGGTACGGAGGAGACCAAGGATTTACTGGTGGGGTTTATTTATGTCGGCCCCAAGGATGACTTTGGCTACAACCAGGCCCATGCCGAAGGGGCGGCGGCGATCGCCCAAATTCCCGGTGTGAAAATCGTCGAGCAGGAAAACGTCCCCGAAACCACCGAAGTAGAAGAAGCGATGCGCAGCATGATCGAAGTAGACGGGGCAACGGTGATCTTCCCCACCTCCTTTGGTTATTTTGATCCCCACATTCTCAAAATGGCGGAAGAATTCCCAGAAGTGCAGTTTTTCCACGCGGGCGGCCTCTATACAGAAGGAATGCCCAATAACATCGGCAGCTATTTCGGCTATATCGATGAAGCCCAATATGTAGCGGGGATTGTTGCCGGTTTAACCACCAAAACCAAACGCCTTGGTTTTGTCGGGGCGAAACCGATCCCCCAAGTGTTACGCAATATTAATGGCTTTACCCTCGGGGCAAAAAGTGTGAACCCCGATATCCGCACTCAGGTGATCTTTACCGGCGATTGGGCCGAACCCGTGAAGGAAGCCGAAGCGGTGAATAGTATGGTGGATCAAGGGGTGGATGTGATTACCTGCCATGTGGATAGCCCCAAGGTGGTGATTGAAACTGCTGAACGGCGGGGGATCTTCACCTCTGGCTACCACGCTGATCAATCGGCCCTGGCCCCCAAGGGCTATCTTACCGGCGCAGAATGGGATTGGACTTCGATTTACACCCAGTACAGCAACTGGATTTTGGAGGGTAAAACCCTGATGGATGGCAGTATTCCCCACATTGTTCGGGGGGGGTTAGAATCGGGATTTTGGAAGTTGTCGGATTTTGGCCCGGCGGTGAGTGATGAGGCGAAGGCTCAGGCCGAAGCGGTGAAAGCCGAGTTTGCCGATGCCTCACGGGTGATCTATGTGGGGGAAATTAAGGATAATACGGGCAAAGTCCAGGTTCCCGCCGGGAATGAGGTAGAGCAAACGGCAGTGGAATTGGAAACGATGAATTGGCTTGTGGAGGGGGTTGATGGCCGGGTAGAGGGCTAGGGGTAGGGATATCCGCCCCCCTTGGGGGCGGGAATCCTTGCGTAGTCAGAGACGGGAACAAGCCAAAATACAGAACGAGCACCGTTCATGATAGATACAGACCCTATGGCAACCGTACTTGAGCAAGGCAACATTACGATCCATACCGAGAATATTTTCCCGATTATCAAAAAATCTCTCTACACGGATCATGAGATTTTTCTGCGGGAATTGATTTCTAATAGCGTTGATGCGATCGCCAAGCTGAAAATGGTGTCCTACGCCGGAGAAATTGACGGCGAACTCCCCGCGCCTCACATCGAAATCACGCTCGATCAGGAAAAAAAGACGCTCTCTGTCTCGGATAACGGCATTGGCATGACCACCGAGGAGATCAAGAAATATATTAATCAGGTGGCTTTTTCCAGCGCTGAAGAGTTTGTCCAAAAATACCAAAAAGACCCAGAACAGCAAATCATCGGCCATTTTGGCTTAGGGTTCTATTCCAGCTTTATGGTGGCGAAACAGGTGGAGATTGAAACCCTTTCCCATCGCGCTGGCTCTACGCCGATCCATTGGTCTTGTGATGGTTCCCCCGCCTTTGAACTCACCGAAGGCAGTCGCACCACCCCCGGCACCACCGTCACCCTAACGCTGATGGATGAGGAAGCGGAATATGTGGAGGCGGCCCGGATTAAACAGTTGGTGAAAACCTACTGTGATTTTATGCCCGTGCCGATCATGATGGGGGAAGAGCGCCTCAACCAAGAGCGGGCGCTGTGGAAAGAATCCCCCCAAAACCTCACGGATGAGGATTATTTAGAGTTTTACCGCTATCTCCACCCCTTCCAAGAGGAGCCGTTGCTGTGGGTGCATCTCAAAACCGATTATCCCTTTGTCCTGGATGGCATTCTTTATTTTCCGGCCATTAAGCCGGATATGGATATCAACAAAGGCCAGATGAAGCTGTTTTGTAATCAGGTTTTTGTCAGCGATAGTTGCGATGAAATTATTCCTGACTTTTTGCGCCCCCTACGCGGTGTCCTCGATAGCACGGATATTCCCCTTAATGTCTCCCGTAGTGCCTTGACGAGCGATCGCACCGTGCGCCGCATTGCCGATTATATTTCTAAGAAAATAGGCGATCGCCTCAAGCAAATCTACCAAGAAGACCGGGCCAAGTTCATCAAATGCTGGGAAGATGTCGGTACGTTCATTAAATTTGGCTCCCTCAAGGATGACAAATTTAAAGAGCAAATGAAGGATCTGATCATCTACAAAACCACCCATCAAGATGATACGCCTAAGGTAGAAGTCCAAACTGAAGGGGATGATGCTTGGCAAGATGCGGCGGCTAGCAACGATGGTTACACCACCCTTGCGGACTATTTAGATCGCAACAAAGAAAAGCACGAAAACCGCATCTTTTATTGCACCGATGCCGGTTCCCAAGCGCCCTATGTGGAACTCTACAAGAGTCAAGGCATGGAAGTCCTCTATATGGATTCCTTCATTGACACCAACTACTTTATTCCCTTCCTGGAGCGGGAATATAATGATGTCAAGTTTTCCCGTGTGGATTCAGAGTTAGATCAAACCCTGCTCAACAAGGAAGAATCGGAAATTGTTGATCCGAAAACGAATAAAACCCGTAGCGAGTTAGTGCAGGAGTTGTTTAAAAATGCCCTGAACGATGACAAGATCACGATCCGGGCGGAATCGATTAAATCCGACAATCCCCAAGGCACACCGCCGGCCATGGTGATTTTGCCGGAAGAATTGCGCCGCATTCAAGAAATGACGGCATTAATGCAGCAGAAGGGGATAGAATTCCCCAATATGCATACGTTGGTGGTCAATACCGCCCACCCCATGGTGCAAAACCTGGTGAATATTGCCCAAGGGGGCATCATTGAAGGATCTGGGGAATCGCCAACGACGGTGTTAGTCAATCAACTCTGTCAGCATATTTATGATTTGGCGTTGATTTCCCAAAAGCCCTTTGATGCCGAAAACATGAAGGCCTTTGTGGAGCGTTCTAACGCCCTCTTAACCAAGGTGACAGAAAAACTCTAGAGGTCTTCAATAACCCTAGATCTAGGGGCGAAAAATTTTTCGCCCCTACGCCAATTCTGACAATCGTAGGGTGCGTCAGAACGATAAATCCATGATGCCAAAGAGCAGCCTAACGACTGACGCACCATTGATTGAGTAACCTACGGAATGTCGGCTCAGGGCAAACCCGTTGCGAAAACCCGGTACAATAACCACAACGCAAAGGTGATCGAAACATAGGTATGGATATCAAAGCAGGTTTTGTCGGTAGCGTCGGGAATACGCCCCTGATTCGCCTCCAGAGCTTCAGTGAGGCGACGGGATGCGAGATTCTTGGCAAAGCAGAATTTTTAAACCCCGGCGGCTCCGTCAAAGACCGCGCCGCCCTCTACATTATTGAAGATGCGGAACGACGGGGTTTACTGAAACCCGGCGGTACGGTCGTCGAAGGCACAGCGGGTAACACCGGCATTGGTTTGGCCCATATCTGCAATGCTAAAGGGTATCGCTGCTTAATCGTCATCCCTGAAACCCAATCCGCCGAAAAAATCGAAATGTTACGCACCCTCGGCGCTGAGGTGCGTACCGTTCCCGCCGTTCCCTATCGAGATCCCAATAATTACGTCAAGCTCTCCGGCCGGCTGGCGGCGGAACTGGAAAACGCCATTTGGGCGAATCAATTTGAAAACCTCGCCAACCGTCAGGCCCATTACGAAACCACCGGCCCGGAACTGTGGGCCCAAACCGAGGGCAACATTGATGGTTGGGTGGCGGCAACGGGGACGGGGGGAACCTATGCCGGAGTGGCGCTGTTTTTGAAGGAAAAAAATCCGGCGATTCGCTGTGTGGTGGCCGATCCGATGGGAAGCGGCCTCTATAGCTATGTGAAAACGGGGCAGATTCAGCCGGAAGGCAGTTCCATCACGGAAGGGATCGGTAATAGCCGGATTACCGGCAATATGGAGGGAGCGCCCATTGACGACGCGATCCAAATTGATGACCGGGAATGTCTACGGGTGCTGTATCAACTCTTGGAAAAAGAAGGGCTGTTTATGGGGGGTTCGGTGGGGATTAATGTGGGGGCGGCCTATGCTTTGGCGAAGCAAATGGGGCCGGGTCACACGATCGCCACCGTTCTTTGTGATGGGGGATCTCGCTATCAATCGAAGTTGTATAACCGCGAATGGTTGATCACTCAAGGGTTATGGCCTGGCGATGAGCGATGATCCCCCCAAGGGATTAAGGGGTGGGGTCGTCGCTGTCTTCGGTGATATCGATGGTGGTGGGTTCGCTGGTGGTGGGTTTGGTTTCGGGTTCGGTGAGGATCTGCCAAGCGGTATTGACGGCCCGGTCAAGGCGATCGCCAAACTTCTGCATATCAGAAACAATCGCCTCCCATTTCTGGGTTGCGGTATCCTCCAAGCTCGAAATCGAGCTATCCAGGGTTTCCCGTTGGTTATCGAGCAACAGCCCAGTATTTTTCAAGGTTTCTTGAGCCTGACGCATCGCATTGACATAAACTTCCCGCGTCATATCCCCAGCGGTTTCAATCTGGGATTGGGATTGCTTCTTAATGGCTTCAATCAAGGCCATAACGTGGTGCTTAATTTCATCGGACTCTTGGGGCATATTATCTTCCACCAGAGCCTTGGTTTCCGCACTCACCTCAGTGGCGGTTTCCGGGGTGGGGGCGTTGTTGTGAAAATCTGCTTCGGACATGGTGGCTCCTGAACCGGGGTGAACAGTTTCTATCCTAGCGAGTTTGGCGAGGGGTGGCTTCCACCGAATGATAGAGTTAACCGAACCATCCTAGGGGCCAAAAATTGGGGGCGAAAGATCTTTTGCCCCTACAGCTAGCTGCTTTCCCTCCCGTCCCTGTGTTACGCTAGAAAAGTTGTCAAAAATCGCACATCTGAGATTTCGGGTGTTCTGTTTACCGCAGAATGCAAGCTCAGATGGAGGATAAACCCGAAAGGAGTACCCATTACCATGGCAGTTGTTTCTCTCGCGAGTCTCTTAGAGTCTGGCGTTCACTTTGGCCACCAAACCCGCCGCTGGAATCCGAAAATGGATCCCTACATCTACACGGCGCGGAATGGGGTTCACATTATCGACCTCGTGCAAACCGCCCAATTGATGGGGGATGCCTACGAATATATGCGCACTGCCGCCGAAAAGGGCAAAAAAGTCCTGTTTGTCGGCACGAAACGCCAAGCTGCTGGGATTATTGCCCAAGAAGCCTCCCGCTGTGGGGCTTACTACATCAACCAGCGCTGGCTAGGGGGGATGCTCACCAACTGGGAAACGATCCGCACCCGGATTGATCGCCTCAAAGAGTTGGAGCATCTCGAAGAAAGCGGTAATTTAGATCGCCGCCCCAAAAAAGAGGCCTCGGTGCTGCGTCGGGAGTTGATGAAGTTGCAAAAATACCTGGGTGGGATTAAGCATATGCGCCGTCCCCCCGATATTGTGCTGATCGTCGATCAACGGCGGGAATATAACGCCATCCTCGAATGTCAAAAATTGGGGATTCCCATCGTCTCGATGTTGGATACCAACTGCGATCCGGATTTGGTGGATATTCCGGTTCCGGCCAATGATGATGCGATTCGCTCCATTAAGTTAATCGTCGGTCGTCTTGCGGATGCGATCTATGAAGGTCGTCACGGTGAGTTAGATACCGATGATGATTATGAGGAGTTTGATGAAGACCTCATGGATGAGGACTTTGAAGAGGAGGAGGTCGAAGAAGAGGCCGCCGACGATAGCGAAGAGTAACCACACCCCTAGGGAAGCGATCGCCCCCCAAGGGGTGAACCGCTTCCCTTTAGAATAATTGAGGGATGAAACCCCAGACCCTTACCCTAGAGATACGTCATGTCAAAGAAGTCGAAAAAATCTGATAAATCGGCCCCGAAGGCTAAATCCCAGGCTCCTGCTCCGGTAGAAGCTCCTAAGGCGGAAGTTGCAGCGGCTCCGGTAGAAGCTCCTAAGGCGGAAGTTGTAGCGGCTGCTCCGGTAGAAGCTCCCAAGGCTGAACCGAAATCTGGCGGTGTTTCCGCCGCCCAAGTGAAGCAACTCCGGGATCAAACCGGGGCGGGCATGATGGATTGTAAAAAAGCCCTCAATGAAACCAATGGTAATTTAGAAGAGGCGATCGCCTGGCTCCGTCAAAAAGGCATTGCCTCGGCAGAGAAAAAAGCGGGCCGTGTGGCCGCTGAGGGCCTAGTGGGCAGCTACATCCACACCGGGGGCCGGGTGGGCGTATTGGTGGAAGTGAACTGTGAAACGGACTTTGTAGCCCGTCGTGATGAGTTCCAAGAATTGGTGCGCAACGTGGCAATGCAGATTGCGGCTTGCCCCAATGTGGAATATGTCAGAGTCTCGGACATTCCCCAAGCCTTTGTGGACAGTGAAAAGGCGATCGAAATGAGCCGCGATGATTTGGGCAATAAACCCGAAGCCATCAAGGCAAAAATCATTGAGGGTCGCATTGAAAAACGCCTCAAAGAAATTGCCCTGTTGGATCAACCCTATGTCAAAGATCAAAGCATTACCGTTGATGAGATGGTGAAGCAGGTCAGTGGCCAAATTGGTGAGAAAATCGAAGTGCGTCGCTTTAGCCGTTTTGTCTTAGGGGAAGGCATCGAGAAGAAGGAAGCGGATTTTGCGGCAGAAGTGGCTGCCCAGGCCGGTCTCGCTTAGATTCTGGTTTGCCCCTCACCCTAAATCCCTCTCCCAAGGGGGGAGAGGGACTTTGATTCTCCCTCACCCTAAATCTCCCAAGGGAGGAGGAACTTTGATTCTGGCTCCCCTTCTCCCCTTGTGGGAGAAGGGGCGGGGGGGATGAGGGTTTATATGAATTTGAGTTTTTGAGATTAACTATGAGTAAATCGTTGCAAAAGGTTGAGCAGGAATTAGGGGCGATCGCCACCCAATTTGCGGCGTTTGAAAGTCAGTTCCAAACCCAATACCGACAATATTTAGAAACTTTGGGCCAAGCGACGCAAAATCAATTAACCTTAGTGACCTACCAAATTTGTACCCGCAGTTATCCCCAAGAATTTTTAGCCCTTTCCCCCGGAGCGCGGGAAAAACTACAACAGGGGATTCGTCAATTGGGCCAGGAAACAACGGCAAAGTTGCAGGATATTTTAAGTCAACCCCTTGAAACCACATCACCTCGCCGCTCTAGAGCCTCTCGCCTGTTGGATAAACTACCGATCACGCCGGAACAACTCCAACGGCTGAAGGAAAAACTCCTTCAACAACGGGAAACGGAGCAAACGGCACGAAAAAACAATTCAGAGATTCAATTTATTGCGATCGCCACTGATTTAGCTGATCTCAATTTTGACGATGATGATCAAGATGATGATCAAGATGATGATCAAGATGATGATCAGAATGATGATCAAGATGATGATGCATCATTGGAGCTAGATCTACCGGCAGAGAGTCCAGAATTACCCACCCCGGAAGACCCCGGCAAATTTCCCACCAACCCTTTAGAGTTTGCGCAATGGTGGCAACAGCGGGAAGAGGCGATCGCCACCCTTCTCCATCACCTTTCAAGCCAAGCCAATCAACTCCTCCAACGTCAGGGCATCCTCCACCGCAAACTGCCCCCCCCCATCCTTGAAGCTGCGATGCAGGCAGAAGAGGGCAGCGTCGGCCAAGCTCCGAACTTAATCAATTTGCTAGTAGAAGCGGAATCGGAGCAGGGGGAAACAGAAGGGGTGATGCAGGTGACGGCGGTGCGGTTGCGCCTAGCGGAAATTGAATTTGCTGATCCCACCGTGGCGATCCATCAAAGTAAAGTGCGAGAATTGCGGGGCCAACTGCAAAAGCTAGCGAAACAATACCAAGTATTGCAACGGGAAAAGGCGATCGCCGAAGCCGAAGCCGCTTGGCGAGCCAGTTGGTACGAACCCAAGGGGTAATGCTTGCGATCGCCCCTCAAAATTTCCCTTTCCCCTTGCTTTCCGCTTAAATCCGGTGTTATAGTACCAAAGCGATAAACAAGGGCAAGTGGCGGAATTGGTAGACGCACCACACTCAAAATGTGGCGGCCCCGGTCATGAGAGTTCGAGTCTCTCCTTGCCCATCTCAACCCCTATCCTGTAAGGTTTTCACATGATTGATTCCTTGAGGGTAGGGGTTTCTCTTATCCAGAGTCCACCAAGGCGAATGATACTGCCCTCGTTTCAGTTTCTCCTGCGATAAGTCCGATGATCATCCCAACAGGTCGGTTTTATGGGGTTTTCGCCCTCGGTATCATCGGGGCGGGCCTTCTAGCCCAATGGTGGCCCCAAGGGCAAACCCTCATCGCCCTGGGTGTTTATGATGGATTGTGGCTGATGGTGATGATCCTCGATAGCCTCCAGGCAAGACAGCGGCGGGTGAGCCTCAAGCGTCAGCCCTTAGAAAAACTTTCCATTGGCAGAGATAATCCCATAACGCTGACGGTGACAGCGGGAAAGCATCCCGCAACGGTGCAATTGCGGGATCATGCCCCCCCTTTGCCCGTTTCGACCCAAACCTTTACCCTCACCCTTGCTCCCCAAGAACAGCAGGATTTAATTTATACGATTCATCCCCAGCAACGGGGGATGATTGCCTGGGGGCCGATCCAAGCTCGCCAGCGGGGGCCTTGGGGGTTGGGGGTGTGGGATTGGCGAGAACCGGCAGCGCAGACGGTGGCGGTTTATCCGGATTTGGTGGGGTTGCGATCGCTCTCCATTCGTCTTGCCTTGCAAAATACCGGCACAATTCGCCAGGCCCGTGCCTTGGGTCAGGGGACAGAATTTCGGGAACTGCGGGAATATAACAGTGGGGATGATTTGCGGCTGATTGATTGGAAGGCGACGGCGAGGCGATCGCACCCCCTGATCCGTGTTTTAGAACCGGAAAGGGAACAAACCCTGATTATTTTGTTGGATCAAGGTCGGTTAATGACCGCCCAAGTTCAGGGATTACAGCGGTTTGATTGGGGGTTAAATGCGACCTTAGCCCTAGCCATGGCGGGATTAAATCGAGGCGATCGCGTCGGCGTGGGGGTCTTTGATACCCACCTCAACACCTGGCTACCCCCAGAGCGCGGCCCCCAACGGCTGGGCCAAATCCTCGAAGCCCTCACCCCCCTCCAACCCACATTCACCGAACCGGACTATTTTGGCACCATTAACCAAATCATCCGCCAACAAACCCGCCGCGCCCTCGTCGTCCTGCTCACCGATCTTGTTGATGCGATCGCCTCCGCCGAACTGCTCACCGCCCTCACCCGCCTCGCCCCCCGCTATCTCCCTTTTTGCGTCACGCTCCGGGATCCCCAAGTGGATCACTGCGCCCACCAACCCCTCACCGCTGATCCCGCCAAGGCTTACACCCAAGCCGTCGCCCTCGACCTCCTCCAACAACGGGCCGCCACCTTCGCCACGCTCAAACGCCAAGGGGTCTTAGTCCTCGATGCCCCCGCCAACCAAATCAGCGACCAACTCGTCACCGCCTACCTCCAACTCAAAGCCCGCAATCGCCTCTAAGCGTAGAATGGATCCGTGAAGGGCGAAAGATTTATTGATCGGCCAAAGGCGAAAGATTTATTGATCGGCCAAGGGCGAAAGATTTTTCGCCCCTACATTTACTCTCCACCATCATGCAACCCCAACACCAACCCCCCGAACTCCTCCAACAACGCTTTTTCTATCGCGGCCGCAAATTTAACTTTGATGTCAATCGCCTCCGGTTGCCCAATGGGGTCGAGGGGGATTGGGAATGTATTCGCCATCCGGGGGGAGCGTTGGCGGTTCCGGTCACGCCAGCGGGGGAGTTGGTGTTGGTGTATCAGTATCGGTTTGCCGTGGCGGGTCGGTTGTTGGAATTTCCTGCCGGAACCGTTGAAGTGGGGGAAGAACCCGCCGTGACGATCGCCCGCGAAATCCAAGAAGAAACCGGCTATCGTGCCAGCCAATGGCGGGATCTGGGCAAGTTCCCCCTGGCCCCTGGTTATTCCGATGAATATATCTATGCGTTCCTCGCCCAAGGTTTGGAGCCATTGCCCCAACCGCCGGCCCAGGATGAGGACGAGGAAATTGAGGTGGTGTTGATGACTCCAGAAGCCTTTGAAACCCAAGTGCGGGAACAGCCCACCACCGTTGATGCCAAATCAGTGATGAGCTATTTTCTGGCCCGCCCCTGGCTTTAGTAGTCGTGGAGACTTTCCTCAATCAGTTGAGATGGGACTCCCGATCAACTCGCTGCCTCGGTTCGTTTTTTCCCCGGAATAGCCCAGCGTTTGATGCTACCCACCGTTACCGGCATATTGTCAGCGACATCAATGGTAAAGCGGAACACTTGGCGCGATCGCTTCCCATCTTCCGGATCAAAGAATGTGAGCAGCACATCCCAGCAGTCGCTATTCAGGCGGCAGTAGGGGCTTTTTTCCACTTCGATGGTGTCCAAGCGTCGGTCAGCGGCGATCGCCTCTGCAAAGGTAGCAGCCGCTTGGAAGGTATTCGTGACGGCAAAATTGAGGGCGCGATCGCGGGAGGTTTTCCCCACATTATGCAATTCATAATACACCCGATTCAAAAACGCCGTCAGCCCTTCCCGCAGCAGGCCTTCACTCCCCTCCTCAAGATCATCTAAAGTCCCCAACGCCGCATCAACCAGCCGGTTAATATTCCAGCCATACATCCCCCGAGGATTGCGAACGTTGAGCACCGGAACCACTTCCCCCGAAAACAGTTCCACCGTCCGCTCCGTTTGTCGGCCGGGGATACTGACGCGCTCAATAAATTCGGCGCTCGTTTCCGGTTCAAGTTGTCCATTGAGCATCAACAAAAACATCTCATAAATATCATCAGCAAAGGGGCCTTTAGGGTCGAGGGCATAGATGGTATTTTGGTCGAGATTCAACGTCCAAATCAGCGAGTAAGCCGCGTCGGGATGATTGTCTAAATGTTCCACCATCTGGCGGGCATCGTAGGGATCAGGCGGTGCGATCGCCCCATGCAAATTAACCGGGGCCATCGTTTGTTTGAACGTATCCCGCCGCGCCTCGTCTCCGAAATCATAGCCAATCGTACCGAGGGCGAAAACGTGACCTGAACCAGCCTTGCTGGGTTGGACATCGGCAGGGGTGAGGGAGGCGGAAGCGGTTAAAGATGCTGGCGTTGTGGTTTGGGTTACAACGTTGCTCACCGTAACGGCAGATGGTTCGATACCCACGGCGGAACCGATGGCATTCACCCCAAGGGCGCTGTGTTCGGTGCGATTCACTTGATCGCCCGCAAAGGAAATCGTCACCCCAGACCCAAATAACAGCCCCATCGCGCCAGGGAGGTTCACTTTACCCCGCAGGCAGCGTTCCGGTTCGTCGGTGTCTTCAGGGGTGCAAGGAATGGCGGTATTCAGCAGTGCCGCCCGCACCGCTTCCGCATCCACGGGTTTACCCTGTTGCAGTTGCAGACTCATCAGCAAACCGCACAACCCGGTCATCACGGGAGCCGCCATACTCGTTCCCTTCAGGCGCACAGGTTCTTCATTAGCGGGTTGCGCCCCCAGAATTTCACCCCCCGGAGCCATGATGCCTTCTAGAGCATTGTTACCGCCCCAATTGCTGAACTTGTAAGGCGTACCGTCAGGCTTTAAGGCTCCCACAGACAGCACTCCCGGCAGGGAAGCGGGCATACACCAGCATTCTCCCTTGTTATTCCCAGCGGGGGCGACGATCAGAATGTTGTTGTCCTGGCATTTTTTCAGAGCTTGCAGGAGGATTTCTTCCCCTTCCCCGGTTTGGGTGGGGCGGCAGGCGGCACAGTGGATGATATTTGCGCCTAACTCCAGACCCAGTTCAAAGGCACGAGCTAGATTGAGGGGTGAGATAAATTCTTCATCAGTGCCACTGGTATTGAGGGGGACGTTAATGACGCGACAGCGAGGCGCGAGTCCGGGAGAGGGGGTGTTTTCTTGCCCGACCATCGTGCTGGTGATGTGGCAGGCGTGGTTGTCGCCGTGGATGCGTTGGAGGAGTGATTCAGGGAAGGCGGCTTTCTGGGCTTCCGCTTTTTGGTCTTTGTCGAGGTCGTCGTTATTCTCGATCGCCTGAAATAGGTGATAAGCCTCTGTAGGAACGGGTTCGGCGGGTTCGTGCCAATAGGGGAAGACTTTGGAGACTTCCGCCCCTTCAAAACAGGAGAGGGTGTGGTCCGGGTTGCCATCGAGGATGACGATGGTGATCCGGGGGTCGCCGAGGGTTTGATTGCGGAGTTCGGCGAGGCCGGGGATGCGATCGTCGAGGTCGTGGGGATGTTGGGCCGTTGTAGCTTGGGTTTCGACTGCGCTCAACCCGACAGAATCCTCCAATTCGGAGGGGGTAATTGTTTCGAGTTCGCTCGGTTCAACAGATGCGGATTCGGCTTCAATGGCTTCAATGTCTGAATCTAATTCGGAGAGGTGAAGGGTTGCTTGGGTTTCGAGTTCGCTCGGTTCAACAGCGAATTCTTCAGAAGTGGGGGCGAAAAATTTTTCGCCCCTACGCTGATCTGTTGTCACACCTTCAGACCCACTTGCCTGAATATTCCCATTCGGCAAAGACCCCAACATAAATTCACCCACAGAGGATTCCACAACGTAATCTAATCCCGTCGCTTTGGCAAAGCGATCGCTATCTCCCGCCCCCAGGGAACAAGGAGCCAGCCCCATATTTGTCGCCACTAAATAGAGGTTTTGGTACAATACGCCGACGTGCTTGAGAACGAGGGCATAGGCGAGCGATCGATATTTGCGGAACAGTCGCCCAAACCGAGCGGTGATGATCAGCAAAACTTGGGGCATTCCCTGTTCGCCGCTGGACTGGTGAGCATCTTTAAGCAGGGCTTGAATATCGGCATCGGCGGCATCAATTTGAGCCAGTTGGTGATTGAGGGGATCATAGTGATAAAGTCCCGGTTTCACCCCTTCACAACGGCGCACTGCTAAATAGATTTCTAGTTCATACATCGCGCCGCCACAGGGATAGGGACGGCGGCTGATTTCGCCCCAGTCGAAATCTTCACCGAATTGGGCTTTGAGCAGTTCGGTTTGCTCGGCATCGTGGGTATAAATTTCTTTGATGCGAGCGGTGCGGTAGAGGAGTTCGCCCAGTTGCTCGATGGTGATGGGCTGATTCTCGTCGTATTCGCGAATCGATGCCCGTTTTTCAATGGCTGTTGTTAGGGTTTGATCTCGTTGGCGGATGGCATCAATGTTTTGTTGGGGCAGGGGAACAATTTGCCCGCTCATGGGGGGTTTCACCACCGGAAACTCGTCCCAGACCTCAACACCGGCGGCAATATCGGCTGTGGGATAGTCGTGGCGACCCTGGCGACAACGGCTGTGGAATAGCAGGTTATGGAATTCCCACAGTTTCAGATCGGGGGCTTCGGTTTCGATGGAGAGGAAACCCGTTGCCCAGAGGAGATTTAGGAATTGATAGGCGGTTTCTGCCCCAATTTGGGGCGGGGGTGTGACCCGTCGCAGGGATTGGGGTTGGGCGAGTTGGGCGAGGATGGCGCTGGCTCGCCAGTCCAGCAGCTTGACTCGAAATTTGGATAAGGGGGATTCCAACACCATGCCGCCTTCGTGACTGCGTTGGTAGGCAAAGCGGGAGAGGCTGACATTGGCTTGCGTCCAGTGGGGCGTGTTGAGGTTGAGTTGGGCGGATTCGACCATTGGCACGGCGATCGCCAACGGCAACACCCCATACTCCAACCAACCGCGATCGCCTATCTGTTGCAATGTGGCGGCTAACTGTTCCCCGGCTTCCATCCCTTCCTGTGCGCTCAGAGTTTGGGTCAACTGTTGGAGGGTGGCGGTTCCTTCCTGTAAGTGGGCGATCGCATTTTCCAATCCGGGGACGGCTGGCACAGTGACTCCAGAAGCGGTTATCTCTGCATCATTGCCAGCAACAAAGCCAAGGGTATAGCCGTTTGCGGCTGGATGAACTTGAATACCGGAACTCAGAGACAAGGTAAACGGATTAGGGTGCATGGTCTTTCAATAAAAAGAATCAAAGATATCAACAATAACGATGCAGAGACGACAGAGAACTTTAATGGGGGTCTCGGTGATTTGCCGGGATGAAAACCGAGGGTGAGGATTGCGGTCAGGGAGGGAAAGCCCCCTCCTCCGCGCCGTGTGCCGGGTATGGTCAAGCCCCGATGTATCCAAGGTTGCCCGTCAATTCATCGCGGCGAACCAAGCGCCCTGGCTGTCCTCACGAGAAGTTTGAGGATCGAGAATTACCCCGCGACTACTCGTCGTCCCCATCGTAGGAACACCCCCACAGCAACAAGGTCTCGGTGTCCCATACCTCTGTCCCCAAGGTATCCCTGTCCATGAGGGCCTGGGCTTGCTTGCCGATCGCCTCTTCACTCAGTTCAGCCAGAGCACTGGGAAGTTGACCCGTAGGAACGCGGTCAACGGGCTGCTGGGGGTTGGGGGTGATGTTTTTCTTGTCCATTGGAGTTTTCCACTCTTTTGTTAGGTTTACCGTTTGACCGCTTGGGGCGGTCAGTCCCTTCTTAGGTGATAAGAAGCCTGTTTGTGCTGCCGGTGTAGTGGTGGGCGCGGCACGAAAATTCTGGTTTGGGGTAGCACCCCATTCAGTCCAACAAAACTCTGGGTCGAGGGAAGAGGGGCAGAGGGAGTGATGCTCCCTCCACCCCTACCGCGTGCCAGGTATGGTCAAGCCCGAGGTATCGGCAGTTGCCCGTCAATTCATCGAGGCGAACCAAGCGCCCTGGCTGACCCCAGAGCCGATTTGAAGATCGAAACGGTCTGTGGTAGAATCAACCCCGATTACTCGTCCTCCCCGTCATAGGAACACGTGAAGGACATTTGTTGTTTCGTATCATAATCAATCCAGGAGGCTTGGGCTTGGGAGCCGAGGCTTTCTTCGCTCAGTTCCGCGAGGGCGGTGGGCAGTTGACCGGTCGGAACGCGGTCAACGGGCTGCTGGGGGTTGGGGGAGATGTTTTTCTTGTTCATTTGAGTTTCCTCATTGGTTAGGTTTACAGTTTGACCGCTTGGGGTGGTCAGTCCCTTCTTGTTGTCAAGAAGCCGGTTTGTGCTGCCCCGTAGCGGTGGGCGCGGCACGAAAATTTTGGTTAATTTTGGTTTGGGTCTGGGAGGGGGTAGATTTTCCCCCCTCCCAGGGTGCCAGGTATCGGAAAGCCCCGATGTATCGGCAGTTGCCCGTCAATTCATCGAGGCGAACCAAGCGCCTTGGCAGTCCTTACGAGAAGTTTGAGGATTGAAAAGGGTTGTGGTAGAAGCAACCGCGATTACTCGTCGTCCCCATCGTAAGAACACAAAAACTCGGTACAGGTTCTTGTCGCCAGATCGGATGGCATAGCAGACATACCGTTAGCTTCAGACCGTTCTATCGGCAGTTGGCCCGTAGGAACGCGGTCAACGGGCTGCTGGGGGTTGGGGGTGATGTTTTTCTTGTCCATTGGAGTTTTCCACTCTTTTGTTAGGTTTACCGTTTGACCGCTTGGGGTGGTCAGTCCCTTCTTGTTGTCAAGAAGCCTGTTTGTGCTGCCCCGTAGCGGTGGGCGCGGCACGAAAATTCTCGTTTGGGGTAGCACCCAATTCCGTCCAACAAAACTCTGGGTAGGGGGAAGATGGGCAGAGGGAGTGATGCTCCCTCTGCCACCACCACTCTCAGGTATCGGAAAGCCCGGATGTATCGGCAGTTGCCCGTCAATTCATCGAAGCAAACCAAGCGCCCTGGCAGTCCTCACAAGAAGTTTGAGGATCGATTTGGTCTGTGGTAAAATTACCCCGCGACTACTCGTCGTCCCCATCGTAAGAACAACGGTCGCACGCACCCGGCATAAAGCACCCGGACCCGCAGGCCAGGGCTTGGGAGCCGAGGCTCTCTTCACTCAGTTCAGCCAAAGCACTGGGCAGTTGACCCGAAGGAACGCGGTCAACGGGCTGCTGGGGGTTGGGGGAGATGTTTTTCTTATCCATTGGAGTTTTTCACTCTTTGTTAGGTTTACCGTTTGACCGCTTGGGGTGGTCAGTCCCTTCTGAGGTGATCAGAAGCCTGGATAGTGCTACCCGGTAGCGGTGGGCATAGCACAAAAATTTTGGTTTGGGTCTGGGAGGGGGAGTAGATTCTCCCCCTCCCAGGGTGCCAGGTATCGGAAAGCCCGATGGTATCGGCAGTTGCCGAGCCATTCATCCGGGCAAACCCGGCTCCGAGAGGGGCGGGAAGGGAGATTTGAGGTCAAAGAAAAGATGGGCTAAAATGGGAGGCTACTCCGCGTCGTCCCCTTCATAGGAACACCCTCCCCCTCCCCCTCCCTCAAAACTTTTTTTGTGCGGGATGGCATGGGTAGCATTCAGGGACGCTTCGGTGAGTTCAGCCAGGGCGCTGGGCAGTTGACCGGCGGGAACGCGATCCACGGGCTGTTGGGGGTTGGGAGAGATGTTTTTCTTGTTCATTGGAGTGTTACCTCTTTAGTTCGGTTTACAGATTGACCGCTTGGGGCGGTCAGTCCCTTCTGAGGTGATCAGAAGCATGGATCGTGCTACCCGGTAGCGGTGGGCGCGGCACAAAAATTCTCGTTTGGGGTAGCACCCCATTCAGTCCAAAAAAAACTTTCTGTCTTGACTTTTAACTTCCCGAAGCCTCCCAATTTCCGAGAAACTGCAACGATTTTCCAGTCCTCAAAATTCGGCAATTGAGGGAACAAGAAAACTCTATAAAACCCACTAAAGGGATGAGATATTGCCCTTGCTGAAAATATTAAACACATCCCTCGTTTTTGTCAACAGTTTTCTTCAATTTATTTACCTTTTAGAAATCGATATTTCAACTGAGTTAGGCGACCAAAAAATAGGCGCAATCTTCCGGCGCAAAATCACTTTTCCAGTCGCCACAGAACCCTCAGCAGTCAGCTTTCAGCCCCGACTGAAACATCATTAAAAACGAGAATATTAAAAATAATTCACGTCCGAACCTCCATCAGAATTAATCCAGTGATCACCCCTTAAAATGGCATCGCCATCGGGTTCATTTCAGTTTCCAAAGTCGGAGTTTCCCGCCAACCCAACTGAACCGGCACATCATAAAGCCGCCCCGGCCCAAACCGTGACCAAAAATGACGCAGCCCCGGCACAATCACCTTGACCACATTCAAACCAATATCCGGACGAGTTTGGTCTAGTACCAACGTTTCTAACCCCGCCGCCCGCACAATCTCCACACAGGTCATCACATCCTCGCGGATATCATTCCCCCAGCGTTTCGGATAGTCCTGCATCGTTTTCAGCGGTTGAGCAGCATCAGGAGCCAAATAGGGCTGATTCTCTAACGTCGCTTCCAAAAGCCAACGTTTGGCATCGCCCTCCAGTTGGTCATCCGGTACTTTGTCCAGTTCCAAGCCCAACTGATTCACCTCTGTCAGGGCGCGGAGAATGGCAATGGTCGGGTCGAGGTGCGCCCCGAAACCGAGAATCAACCGTTCCGAATTGCCCACCTTGCGCCGCGACACCCCCGCAAAAGCAGGAATCCCCAAATCTGCCGTCAAATCCAACGCCCACAAATCCCGGTCATTCTCCCCATAAAACTGTTGCAACTCCAAAAAGTAAGGCTCATCAAAACTGCTCAAATCCACCGCCGGACGACGCAAGCGGTTATACCACCACAGCGCCACACTGTCCCGTTCCACCAATTCCAAAAACCCTTGTAAAATCGCCTCCTCTAGGGTGTTCCCCGCCGCGTTGCCATTGGAGTCAGCCTTGCAAAAGCGTTGACCTTTCGGCATCGGATAGTTGTAGTAACAAAAAGCCGTGGGTAAATATTTGTGACATTGCTCCGTTAGCGACCAAACCGGAGTCCAGTCGATGCTTTGGTCAGGGTCGAAGCGTTGGGAAATCCAGTCATGGGCCGCTTGGCGATTCTCGTTAATCGCGTCGCGGTTGGCATATTGCGCGTCGCTGATGCAAAGACACACTTCCGGATTGATGGCAACCTCCCCCAACTCCGAGAAAGTCGCCTGCTTGCGCGGTTCATCGCCCTGGTAAATCCCCGAATAACGCTCCACCGCCTCACAGAAACCACTAGCGCGGGATTGACTATCGGTTTTGCCCTTGCCCGAACTCTTATGTTTCAGTGTGCTCCGGAGTCCCCGCAGGGAAGTCGCCCCCCCAAAGGCGTGACCCGCCCGATAGGTATGCACCAAAGGGTTCGCCGGGTCGGTGACGCGCACCAATTCCGTCACCACCCCCGTAATCGGACTGATTAAATGCTCATGTTGCTGTACCGTTTGGGCCGGAGTGAGGGCGCGGTGGCCGCCATCGCGGGTGAAATGTTTCTGGCGAGATTCCAGCACCACAGGCTCAAACCCCCGACGCTGGAGGATTTCCGGGTCGCCACAGGTGGGGCATTGGGGGCGACGGATGAGGCTGTGGGTTTTGAACTCCAGGGTGCGCTGGTTGAACGTGATTAATTTGCCCTCTAGGGTGGGGGAAGGCGTGGGGGACTGGGCGATAACGAGGGATTTGGCGATTTCCGTCGCCGCAAACTGAAGGGCCGTCTGCAACGTCGAAGGCAAGGCGGCGCGGGCTGTGGGGAGGTAACTATTGACGGAGTGAGGGATGTTGCCGTTGGTTTGGGCAGCGGCGTATTTTTCGCGCTGCACCGAGGCTTCTACTTCCCGGTTGCCCTCCAATCGCTGGGCGAGGCAGTGCCAGCAGCCGGTTTCTCCTGGTTTGAAGACTGGGCCGAGCCAGAGGACACTCCCTAGGGGTTTGACTAAAATCCAAGGTTGGCCAGTTTCGACCTGATGACGGTTGATTGTGGCCAAGTCGGGGTTAAGGTAGTCGTCCGTGAGAACGATCGCCAGAGCGGCCTCGGCTTCTGCGGGTTGGAGAGGAATACCTAAATCGCGCAGAGCCGTACCCAGGATGTCAACCATACTTTCAGGGATGCGATCGCCCACAGTTTGGAGGGTGACGGGTTGTTTGAGGGCTTGGGCAGCGACAGCAGGAGCAACACCCAGTTCACTCCAAAAAGCAGCAACTTCAGGAGCCAGTTCTGGTGCAGACTCAATCAGGTAGCCTTTTTCGCTCAGGCGATTGAGAACGAAATCAATATGGTCAAGGGGGACTTCACCCTTGAGCTTGTCGGCAATTTGTTCGCGAGAGTGGTTTCCATCCAGAAAGGGAAGAATTTGGCAGTAGAGTCCCCCGGTGAGGGCGTGGTTTTCTTGTTCCCCTAAGAGATAGACCTGTTTCGGGGGGATGATTTCGATGTGGTAGTGGGGTTTGATTTGGAAGGGCATAGGGCAGAGGAAGATAAGGGTTAGTACAATGCTGATCAGGAAAAAATCCAGAGGTGAAGAAATGTTGACCGTCGTTTCGCCCCAAAAACTTTACCTTTCCGCCGGAACAGTGATGCGATCGCCTGCCACCTGGCAGGAATATCAAGCATTGTGCGAACAGCGGGGAGATGGTTCCATTCCTCGGCTTAAATATCGTTCTGGAGAAGTATTGTTGATGTCGCCTTTACCCAAACATGGTCGAGATGTGAGTTTGATTGCGGACATCATCAAAGTTCTCCTTGATTCACTGGGGCGAGAATACGATGCTTTTACACCCGTGACGATGCAACTGCCAGAAGAAAGCGGGATTGAGCCAGATTATTGTTTTTACATTGACCATTGGCAAGCGGTTTCCGGTAAAGAACGAATTGACTGGTGCAATGACCCCCCGCCAGATTTGGTGTTAGAAATTGACATCACCAGTTACTCAGACGTGCAGGATTATCTGCCCTATCAAGTGCCAGAAGTGTGGCTATTTCGGAACCAGCAACTGATGATTTACCAACTTCAGGGCAATGAATATGGCATCACATCCCAAAGCCAATATTTCCCGGCGGTCAACCCAGCCGCTCTCGTTGCTCAATGTTTAGAAATTGCCTATCAGCGAAATACCAGTGCAGCCATTCGTGATCTCAAGCAGCAACTCGGAGCGTAGGGGAGCGGATCAGAGAGTAACGAGGCGATGGGGTGAAAGTAACCCCAAGCGTCAGTCTCTCTGCTCCCCCCTCTCACCTCACAATGCCGGATCGGGTCAAGCCCCAAGGTATCAATCCGCAGCCAAGACTCAGGCCCAAATCCGCCCTCGGCGAAAGGTTTTACTGTTAGGTTTGGCGGTTTGGGCGTGTTCGCGGGCATAGGCCCACCAGTAGGAATAATCCTGAAGCCCCGTCATCGTTGTAGGAATGTAGGATTTTTGCGCTGGCGCGGGTGGGATTGCCGGGTTAGCTGCCGGAGCAGTTTCCGGTAGAGCATCTGGATTTTTTGGGGTGTTTTTTTTCGCCATCATCGTCTCCGTATTTCAATAAGAACAGTAAAAATTGGCAATGTTCTGGGGTTAGAAAAAACGACCCATTGAAGCAAAGCCAGAGTGCATCACTTGGTTGTAGCTGCGCGGGACAAATACCGCCGGGTCGTTATAGTTCGCCCCGTGAAGCAGATCCATCCGAATATGCACCAAATCCTCGATCTCCCCATCCTCCAAATCCACCGCTAAGGCGGGTTGGGTGAAATGAGGTCGCTTAACCGGGGCGGATTGTTTAGGAAATGTCATTGTTTTGTAATGGGTAGATAAGAACTGGGAACGGAAAAAAGAGGAGAGGCGGCTAGAAAGTTGACTTTTCCTCCGCCTCAAACCTTGAAGATTAATACGGCGAAGACCAACTCTTCACTTCGCCCAACGTCACCGGAATCAAATCGCTGACATCGATAGTGAAGCGGAAGATTTTCTTGGCCCGACGGCTGTTTTCCGGGTCGAAGAACTTCAGCTTCACATCCCAACAATCGCTATCCATCCGACAGAAGGGGCTTTTCTCCACGGTGATGCTGTCCAGTTCCATCCCTTGGGCGACGGCTTGGCTAAACGTCGAGGCCGCTTGGAACGCATTGGTGACAGAGAAGTTGAGAGCGCGGTCTTGGGAAGTTGTCCCCAGGTTCCGTAAATCGTAGTAAACCCGGTTCAGGAAACTGCCCAGGGTGCGGCTCATCGCATCGCGATCGGCTTCACCTTCGGCCGCCTGTACCGTCTCAAAGGCGGCATTGACAAGGCTGTTCACTTTCCAGCCGTAGAGTCCCCGCGTGCTTTGGGGTTCGATGATCGGCACCACCTGCCCAGAGAACAGCTTCACCGTGCGCCCGGTCAAGACACCCGGAATACTAACCCGCTCAATGTAGTCGTCATCGTTTTCCGGCTGAATTTGGCCGGCGAGGAGTTCTTGCAATGCCAGATAGGCTTCACGGGCGAAGGGGCCTTTGGGTTCGATCGCATAAACCGGGGTCAACTCAATATTGAGCGTCCAAATCAAAGACCGAGCCTCAGAAATATCGCTAGCCAGGTAATCCACCATCTGACGGGCATCGTAGGGGTTGGCCGGCACCATCACGCCCCCGCCGAGTTCAAAGGGCGGCATCAGTTGTTTGAACGTGTCGCGGCGGGCTTCGGAACCGAAGTCATAGCCCAATGTCCCCAAGGCATAAACCAGTTGGCTGGATGCCAGTTCGCTGGGGGCTTGGCTGGGAGTGACGGCGTTGCTAGAGGTCATAGGAGTGGATTGAGTAGGGGTGAATGATTGGACAGTGTTGCTGGGAGTGGCCGCAGCTTGTGGCTCCTCCTGAGCCGGGGTCGCATCGGGGACAGACAAACCCCCGCCGCAGCCGCAACCGCCCGATGGTTCTACACCTGCGGGGGTGACGGCTTCTTGTGCTTCAGACATATTTCCTCCATTGAGTAAGGTTAAAGCTCCAGCGATATTGAGTCGGCCTGCCAGACATCGCTGGGCATCGGCAGGCAGGGCCGCGTCACAGGGCAGGGCGCTCTGCAACAGGATTTGGCGCACCCGTGCGGGGTCGGGGGTTTCGCCCTGCGATCGTTGCAAACTCAACAACAGGGCAGCGACACCGGCAACGATGGGGGCCGCGAAGCTCGTGCCGTTGAGCCGTTCGGTGCCGCCGCCGGGTTTGGCCCCCAAGATTTGCTCGCCCGGAGCGAGGATGCCCTGGGTTTGGTACTGAGACCCCCAATTACTGAAGTCCAAGGGTTGCCCGCGAGCATCCATTGCACCAACAGCTAGGACGGCGGGGAGGGCGGCGGGGACGTGCAGACACTCGCACCCGTCGTTACCCGCCGCTGCTATGAGCAGAATGTTCCGCTCTTCGCAGAGGCGGACGGCGTTTTCCAGCCAGCCCTCGGCTTCCCCAAAGTCGCTCAACTGACCGCCACTGAGGTTGATGATCTGCGCTCCGGCGTTGGCCGCCTGCTCAATGCCTCTGGCGAGGTCAAGCTGGGTGGCACTACAGCGATCGTCCGCAAAGACCGGGACAATCAAGCCACGACATTGGGGGGCAATGCCAGGAATGTCGCTGCCCGGTTGCCCAAAAATGATGCTGGTGACGTGGGTGCCATGGCCGGACATACTGCCGTCCTTGTGGGCGATGTCAGGGACGAGGGTGGGCAGGGTGGTGAGGTTAGCACCTTGAAAACAGGGGTGGGTGCGGTCAACGGGGCCATCCAGGACGGCGACGGTGATTTCTGGGGAGCCTTTGGTGCGGTTTTGTAATTCCGAGAGTCCTAGTATTTCCATTCTATAAATTTTCGATATTTTAAGTCTTGATCTTGAATCCATTGATCAGAAAGGATTGAAATAGCAGTTTTTACTCGATGAAGCACATTCTGAAACGCCCCACTCTCTTTGGGAGAGGAGTTTGGCGTGAGGACTGTACATCATGATTGCGCAAAATGCCATAGCAATTTCTGGAGCTATGGAATAGAGGAATCTCCCCCGCCCCCCTGAAAAGAAGAGCGGTAGAGTTTCCGTAATTCACGAAAACGCTATCTTACGAAAACGCTATATTTAGATAGCTCAAAACCGGATCGACAAAAACTGATGGATAACTATACGAACACTGGAAACGTTGGTGGGAACTGTACATATTTTAAGTTCAAAATGTCAAGTTTTTTTTCGTGAATCCATAAAACAATCATATAAATCCATAAAACAATCATATAAATCCATAAAACAATCATATAAATTCATAAAACAATCATATAAATTCATAAAACAATCATATAAATTCATATAAATTCATATAAATTCAAGATATAGCCTTTGCAGGTCTTCACAGGCTAGGGTTATAAAAAAAGCTAATGTCACGAGTTTTCAAGGCTTTCAGCAGGCAGGCAACCCAAAATGAAATCTGCTGAGTCAGACCATGGAAGGTTGGAGGTGATGTCGGGGCGAAAAATTTTTCGCCCCTGGGCTGATTCGCGTTCGCGCAGCGTCTCCGCAGGAGAATCGCGTACCTATCCACTCAACCGGATTATCGATCAGCCGGGGTTAGCCGCGATTTTTAATCAGCATGACCTGAATGATCTGGTTGATCAGACTTTGCTCTAGGTCGAAGGAGCGGGCCAGACTGCTGAGGAGATCTTCTTCCTCTTGACTGACCTCCCCATCTGCTAGCACGAGATCCGTAGCGATCGCAAAGGCCGTTTCATACAAATCATGGGGCAATGTGGCGATCGCCGCCTCAAACAACGCCCCCGACCCCTCCCGGCGCAAAATCCCACCGAGATTATCAAACATCCGGTGCATCACATCTTCGGAATAACTCCGAAACAAGCGCATCCGCAACAGCGTGATATTGAGCAGTCGAACCTCATCATCGGCCAAATAGCCATCAGCGGCAACCACCAACAGCATGATGGCCGCGAATCCTTCCGCCGGGCCAAGACTCAATTCACTTTTTTGCAAACGATCATTTTTGCGAAACGCATCAAATAGGCCCATGGATTTGCTCTCCAAAGCATGAATTGCATCCATCATGGCCGACAGCAATCCAGAATGGGTAAAATATTAAATTCTGTGAACCCTAACAATCCGGTTGTCGCGTTGATCAACGTAGGGGCGAAAAATTTTTCGCCCGAACGCAGCTTAAACGGTGGCAAACTTGGCCGTAATTCGGGCCATGGCTTCTTCCACATTGGCACGACTATTGAAAGCCGAAATGCGGAAATAACCCTCACCGGCCGCCCCAAAACCCGATCCCGGTGTACCCACAACATTCACCTTTTCTAACAATTGATCGAAAAAGTTCCAACTGGATAAACCGGCGGGAGTTTTCACCCAAACATAGGGCGCATTTATGCCCCCATAAACCGCAAAACCAGCGGCGGTTAATTGGTTGCGGATGATTTGGGCATTTTCAAGATAGAAATTCACCAAGGTTTTAATCTGACTTTGACCCGCTTCAGAATAAACCGCTTCTGCCCCCCGTTGAACAATGTAAGAAACGCCGTTAAATTTGGTGGATTGGCGACGATTCCACAGACTATGGAGGGCTACTTCTGCCCCTTCGCTCGTTTGTACTTTGAGGGATTTGGGTACAACGGTAAGGGCGCAACGGGTTCCGGTGAAACCGGCATTTTTAGAAAAAGAACGGAACTCGATCGCACAAGTGCGAGCGCCCTCGATTTCATAAATAGAATGGGGGATCTCCGGGTCGGTGATGAAGGCTTCATAGGCCGCATCGAAGAAGATGATTGAGCCGTGGGCGTTGGCGTAGTCTACCCAAGCCTTGAGATGGGCTTTTGTGGCCGTTGCCCCTGTGGGATTGTTGGGAAAGCAGAGATAGATCAGATCCACTTTCGTTGTCGGTATGGATGCAGTGAAATCATTTTCGGCATTGATGGGCAGATAGACCAAGCCACCGTATTCCCCCTGATCATTGGCGGGGCCGGTGTGGCCCGCCATGACGTTGGTATCCACATAGACGGGATAAACGGGATCGGTAACGGCGATCGCATTCCCCGTGCCAAAAATATCGAGAATATTCCCCGTGTCACATTTAGAACCATCGGAGATAAAAATTTCCGAGGCATCAACATCACAGCCCCGGGCTTGGAAATCCTGGGCCGCGATTTTTTCCCGCAACCATAGATAGCCCTGTTCGGGGCCATAGCCTTTAAACGTGGTGCGATCGCCCATTTCCGCCACCGCCGCCGTCATCGCCTCCCGACAAGCAGCGGGGAGAGGTTCAGTAACATCGCCAATCCCCAACTTGATGATCGGCGCATCGGGGTGGGCAGTGGCAAAGGCATTGACCCGCCGGGCAATTTCCGGGAACAGATAGCCCGCTTTCAGTTTGAGATAGTTTTCGTTAATTTTGACCATCGGTAGTGGGTGCGTTGCGTGCGAAAATCCAGTGATACCTACTCTATCCCGTTTTTTGATCCCAACCATGCCCTTAAATAGTGCGATCGTTGCTTATCTCCATTACCTCAGCTTTGGCCTGATCTTTGCCGCCCTAGCCCTAGAACACCAAACCTTCAAAGCCGAACTGACGATCAAGGAGGCCTGGCGCATCCTGATCAGCGATACGATCTACGGGATCGCGGCAATTATGGTGCTGGTGACGGGGGGATTGCGGCTGATGTATTTCGGCCAGGGGCCGCAGTTTTACAGTCAAAATCCCGTCTTTTGGGCGAAAATCGCCGTGTTTGTTGTGATTGGGACGCTTTCCCTTTACCCGACGATTTCCTTCCTGCGCTGGATTAAGGGGTTACGGGAAGAAACCGCCCCCACCATTGGCGAAACCCAAGCAAAGGCGATCAAGATCATTATTCGCACCGAATTGGCGGGTTTTGCCTTGATTCCCTTGCTGGCCAGTTTAATGGCGCGGGGCATAGGGCTTTAAATCCCCTCGTAACTCCGCAATTTCCCGCTTTTTCCCTCTTCCCTCGTGACTAGGCTCTGCCTAGTCACGCTCCCCCGGAGGCTCTGCCTCCCTTGTTAAAGGCGGCAGAGCCGCCGATTGCCCGTGTCACGGCGGAGCCATGGCACGAGGTGTACTCGGTGTGGGAGATCAACTGCGATCCATCTCATCGGGATCAATGCCCTGAGCCGCGAGCTTGGCCATCAAGGCCGCGAGTTTGGCTTCAGCGGAGTTGGCCCGTTGGGCTTCCTGTTCTGCCCGTTGGGCTTCTTGTTTGGCCCTTTGGGCCTCCTGTTCGGCTCGTTGGGCTTCTTGGGCGGATTGTTCACTGCCGGTGAGGAGGACATGACCCTGGCGATCGCACCACCGTAGCCAGCGATCGTATTGTTTCCCCTCAAAGGCACCAGACCAGAGGGTCAAGCCTAAACCCACCCCAGGGAGCCAAGGATCTTCCAGGAGATCATAGCTGCCTTCCCGCAGTCCATAGACGTGCAACACCCGCTCTGATAGGTATTCCAGGGGATCAAACACCACATAATAGGGGATGCCAATGCGGGCATAGCGGGTTAATTTGCCCCCTAATTCGCCCCCTTGACGATTAGAAACAATTTCGATCGCCACATCGGGGGGTTTGCCAAATTCCCAAATAAAGTAGGAACGATGGCGTTTTTGGCTCCAATCGGCGGCGATTTCTACGCCTAAACTGAGCATCACATCGGGGACGAGGGGAGGGCCATGGAGGGCAGAGAATAATCCGACATCGGCCATGGCAATGAAGGGCTGCTCGGTGAGGAAGGCATGATAGAGGCAATGCACCAGTAGCCGTTGTAATTTCTCTTGGATCAGGTTGTCCACAGGGGTTTCGTCCTCGGTGACAAGGTGAGAGATATCTAATTCCGTGGGGATTTGGCTGTGGGCGGTTTCCTCATTGTCTCGGCCGGTGATCAGTTTGGGGGAGTACGGGATTGGGGTTTGCATGGGTACACCGCTCTCAACAATTCCATTGTACTCAAATGAGTATCTCGTTACTAGGCTCTGCCTAGTAACGCTCCCCCGGAGGCTCTGCCTCCCTTATCAAAGGCGGCAGAGCCGCCGGTTGCCCGTGCCACGGCGGAGCCATGGCACGAGTACAGGCCTAGAACGTCGCTAATAACGCCAGGGTTTGCTCCAAGCGGTTTACGGCTTGCCCTTTGCGATGGAGGAGGAGCCAGGCTTGCATTAGGTCGGGGCCTTGGAGTTCCCCCGTCAGGGCGGCCCGCATCGTTTTCATGACTAGGCCTTTTTTGACTGCGGCGGTTTTGGTGATTTGATCGACGATCGCCTTCACCCCTTCGAGATCCGCCACTTCGTTTTCCTTCAGGGCAGCGATCGCCCCTTCCACAATCCCCTTCACCTCTGCCTGTTGCAGATGGGCCGTCGCTTTTTCGTCGAAGGTGAGCGCAGAGCCGAACAATAAGCGGGCTTCCCCCACCCCATCGGGGAGACGGGTGAGACTGGGGGCAACGAGGGTGGTGAGTTCTTCCAACCAGGGGCGATCGCCCACGGGATCAAAGTCATAGCCCGCATTTTGCCAATGGGGAATGAGCAGATCCGTTAAAGCTGCCACGGGCATTTGATGGAGATATTGGCTATTGAGCCAATCCAACTTATGCCAATCGAACTTAGCCCCCGCCTTATTGACCCGCTCTAACTCAAACTGCGCCGCCGCTTCCTCTAGGGTAAAAATTTCCTGAGTGGCATCGGGGGGAGTCCAACCGAGGAGGCACATATAATTGGCGATCGCCTCCGCCGTGAACCCCATTTGGCGAAAATCATCAATGGAGGTTACGCCATCCCGCTTGGAGAGTTTCCGCCCTTCGGTGTTGAGAATCAGGGGCGTATGGGCAAAGTGAGGCACAGTTCCCCCCAAGGCCTCATACAAAAGGATTTGCTTGGCGGTGTTGGCAATGTGATCCTCCCCCCGAATCACATGGGTAATTTCCATATCCAGATCATCCACCACCACCGCGAGATTATAAAGGGGTTGGCCAAAGGCTTCATCCCCCTCCGGTGTACGGGCGATCACCATATCCCCCCCCAAATCCCGGCCCTGCCAAGTCATCGCCCCCCGGATCTGATCGTTCCAGGTAATCGTGCGATCGTCGTCGATTTTGAAGCGGATCACGGGCTTGCGGCCTTGGGCGATCAATTTTTCCTCAGCTTCCGGGGTGAGGTTGCGGTGGCGGTTATCGTAGCGGGGGGCTTGGTTGCTGGCCTTTTGGGCGGTGCGCATCACCTCCAACTCGTCAGCAGTACAATAGCAACGATAGGCCAACCCCCGGTCTAAGAGGGTTTGCACCGCATCCCGGTAGCGGTCGAGGCGATCGGACTGTTGGATCGGCCCCTCATCCCATTGCAGGCCCAACCATTGCAGGCCGCTGAGGATATTTTCCGTATATTCGGGGCGCGATCGCTCCTGATCCGTATCTTCAATGCGGAGGATAAACGTCCCCCCATGGCGGCGGGCATAGAGCCAGTTAAAGACAGCGGTGCGGGCGGTGCCAATGTGGAGATTCCCCGTCGGACTGGGGGCAATGCGTACTCGTACAGTCACAGATTTTTTCCTCATCCATCCAGATTTCTTTGTTAACCCTAGCAAAAAAGGGCTTGGCAATCTTGAATTGGTTGTGTTATCCTAGTTTCTCGTTGACGCACAGCGTTAACGCCCTGCGGATGTGGTGGAATTGGTAGACACGCACGCTTGAGGGGCGTGTGGCTTGCCCGTGCGAGTTCGAGTCTCGCCATCCGCATCAAAACCCCAAGATTCTTGAGAATCCTGGGGTTTTTGTTTGGGCTTGTAGGGTGGGCATCGCCCACCACGTTGGGAATGCCCACCCTACAGGGGGATTGTGTCAAAATGAATTGTTGTGTGCCGATGAAGGGCGATGATTGCTGCTGCTGGGATTGAATTTCAAGACGAATTTGAAGTGATTGTCATTGGCGCGGGCCATGCAGGCTGTGAGGCGGCCTTAGCCACCGCTCGCCTCGGTTGTGCGACGCTGATGCTGACGCTCAACCTGGATAAAATCGCCTGGCAACCCTGTAACCCCGCTGTCGGTGGCCCCGCAAAATCCCAACTCACCCATGAGATTGATGCCTTGGGGGGGGAAATTGGTAAAATGAGCGATCGCACCTATCTCCAAAAGCGTGTCCTCAATGCCTCCCGTGGCCCGGCGGTGTGGGCGTTGCGGGCGCAAACCGATAAGCGGGAATATGCCCAGGTGATGCGGCGCATTGTCGAAAATCAGCCCAATTTAGCGATCCGCGAAGGCATGGCCACGGATCTCATTCTTGGCCCCAACAGTGAGGTTTTAGGGGTGAAAACCTATTTCGGGACTTGTTTCGCCGCCAAAGCCGTGATCCTCACCACCGGCACATTTTTAGGGGGGCGGATTTGGATTGGTAATCAATCGATGGCGGCAGGCCGGGCGGGGGAATTTGCCGCCGTGGGCTTGACGGAAACGCTGAATCAATTGGGCTTTGAAACCGATCGCCTCAAAACCGGCACACCGGCCCGGGTCGATCGCCGTAGCGTTGATTTTTCCAAAATGGAACCCCAGCCGCCGGATCGTGAAATCCGTTGGTTTAGTTTTGACCCTGAAGTGTGGATCGAGCGGGAGCAGATGGATTGTCATTTAACGCGCACGACGGCGAAAACCCATCAATTGATCCGGGATAATCTCCATTTAACGCCGGTTTATGGGGGGTTTATTGATGCAAAAGGGCCGCGTTATTGCCCCAGTATTGAGGATAAAATTGTCCGGTTTGCGGATAAAGAATCCCATCAGATTTTCATTGAACCGGAGGGGCGGGATATTCCAGAATTGTATATTCAAGGCTTTTCAACCGGCCTACCAGAAACGTTGCAATTGCAACTGTTACGGACGTTGCCGGGGTTGGAGGAATGCACGATGCTGCGGCCAGCCTATGCGGTGGAATACGATTATTTACCCGCCACGCAATGTTATCCAACATTAATGACGAAAAAAATTGAGGGGCTGTTTACCGCTGGCCAAATTAACGGCACGACGGGTTATGAAGAGGCGGCGGCTCAAGGGTTTGTGGCGGGGGTGAATGCGGCGCGATTTAGTCGGGGTGAGGAAATGATTGTGTTTCCCCGTGAGCAGAGTTATATCGGCACGTTGATTGATGATCTCTGTACAAAGGATCTGCGGGAACCCTATCGGATGTTGACTTCGCGGTCTGAATATCGGCTGTTGTTGCGTTCGGATAATGCGGATCAGCGGTTGACTCCCTTGGGGCGGGAAATTGGTTTGATAGGCGATCGCCGTTGGCAACTTTTTCAAACAAAGCAGGCGAAAATTGCCGCTGAACAGGAGCGGTTAGGGACACAACGGGTGAAGGAGCATGATCCCATCGGGGTGCAAATTGTCGCAGCAACGCAGCAGAAAATTAAGGGTTCGATTACGTTGGCGGATCTGTTGCGGCGGCCGGGTTTGCATTATGCCGATTTAGACCGTTATGGTTTGGGAAATCCTGATTTAAATCGGGAGGAACGAGAGGGGGCGGAAATTGAAATTAAATACGCGGGTTATATCCAGCGGCAACAGACGCAAATTGATCAAGTAGCCCGCAGTGCAAACCGTAAGCTCCCCCCGGATTTGGATTATGGGGCGATTGAAACGCTCTCGAAGGAGTCGCGGGAGAAGTTAACGAAGTTGCGCCCGTTGACCATTGGCCAAGCTTCACGGATGGGGGGGGTGAATCCGGCGGATATTAATGCGTTATTGGTGCATTTGGAGGTGCGATCGCGCCTCACGCCAACGGTTTAAGGGTTTAAATCTGCCAAAACCAAGGGCGCAAGGGATGGGCGCAAGGGATGGGCGCAAGCATTGCGCCCCTACCCCCCGTTCCCCCTCCGTAACTCAGCAATTGCGGCCAAGTCCAGCCCTGTGAGTTGGATCAGAATTTCATCAGATAAACCTTGGGTAATCCCCTGCATTACGACCCGTCCACCTTGTAGAGATTTTCCACCAGATGGTACCAGTCGAGTACCTCCCTGCGCTGATACTCCGGCGCAAGGTGAGCCATGATGTTCCACACCCCATCATGACCATCTCCCACACAAGTCACCACTGATGCTAGGGGTTGCTGTTGCACCCACTCTATGGGAGACTCGCGTGAGAACCCCGGTCATTTATGCCGGGGATGAAACGCAGCCGCAGCTTTTAAGCTGCCCGTCACCTCTTTTGATTAGTTCTACAAAATTGAGATATAAGTTGTAGAAGGAGGTGAAACCATTGTTAACCCTAACTTACGAGTACAAAGCAGCGCCCACTAATGAGCAGATTCAGCTAATCGAACACACTTTAACTGTGTGTCGGAAAGTGTGGAATTTTGCCTTGTGTGAGCGTAAAGACTGGCTGAATTCTCGCAGGTGCCAGGTTAACGCTTGTTCAATCATCGTGCCTGCTCCAGTCGCGAGTGGGCATCCACGCGGGATTGATTTAGGGCTTGATAAATTCGCTGCAACGTCTGATGGTGAGTTGATTGAACGTCCTCGGTTCTTAGACACACTGCACCGTAAGCTGAAATTGCTACAGCGCAGGTTGAAAAATAAGCAAAAAGGATCCAACAATCGACACAAGTTAAATCGAAAAATTGCACGATTGCATCAACGCATTGCAGATACTCGCAAGGATTGGCATTTCAAGCTGGCTCACCAGCTTTGTGACGAGGCATGATTTTTGTGGAAGACATCGACTTCCGTACTTGGGCAAAAGGAATGCTGGGAAAGCATACGCTTGATGCTGGATTCGGGCAATTTGTCTTAATCCTGCAATGGGTTTGCTGGAAGCGGGGTATTTACCTTGCCAAAGTAGACAAAGATTACACGTCGCAAGTGTGTCCGCAATGCGACACGCATACTGGAAAGAAAGATTTGAGTGATAGGCTTCATGCTTGTCACAACTGCGGCTACAGGACTCATCGAGATGTTGCAGCCGCACAAGTGATCCGCAATCGCGGCATCAATGCGCTGGGACGCAGCGTAGAAGAAAATGCCTGTGGAGACGGTCTGACGGGGACGGGAAACCGTCTAGTTAAGGGTCAAAGAAGCAGGAAGAAAGGTGGAGAGGTACGGCTTCAGTCTACCTCGTAACATCTTTTGAGAATCCCCGTCGATTTATCGCGGGGAGTACGTCAACAAGGCTTTATTTTCTTGGAAATACGCATTGCACAATGAGTCATGGAGGCTTACTGCCTTATAGTCTCGCCACTCACAGGCTCCTCTGGGGTTCTCAACCTCACTTTTCCCCCATCTACACTTAATTCATCTACCTGCTGCTCGCTTTCAGGTGAGGGTATCTCGCTGCGTTCCACCAATCGGTGCAAGTTGCTGTGTCCCACTGCCATTCCCGTCATCAGCTTAATATCCTCTGCTGCTTCCTCGTAGGAGGATTTCGCACAAGCAGCCAAGCTGCACTTCTCCATCACTGAACTCAGTTGTTTCTTGGGCTTGAGTCCTAGCTTTCGGGCTTCTGTTCTTTGCAGTGGGATGCTCCCCGATTAAGGAGATCATCGTCTCAGCGGTATCTCCCTAGAACTGGGTCAGCAAAATCTCATCAACACCTGAAAAAAATCAACCCACCCCTAGATCCCCCTTAAAGGCTTTCCTCCATCAACCCCATTTTTACGAAAATCATAACTTACAAAAATCCCTAAACGAAAACCGCCGTGAGGATGATCGGCGGTTTTCTGAACCTGACTTATGCCATGGGAACGTGATCCATTCAATCACTAAAATATGGGATACGTCAGCCGCGATCGCCTCCCATCGAAAATTCCCTAAACCTTACGAGAATAGTACTCAACCACCAGCAGTTCATTGATTTGCAGGGCCACCCATTCCCGCTCAATCAGGCCAGTCACCTTGCCTTCCATCGTTTCCTTATTGAACTCCAAATGGCTCGGCACATTCGCCAAACCGGGGTATTCCATATTCGCCTGCACGAGGGCTTTCGATTGAGCGCGATCGCGCACCTTGATCACATCCCCCGCCCGGCATTGATAACTGGCAATATCCACCACACGACCATTCACCATCACATGGCCATGGTTCACCAACTGCCGCGCACCGGGAATCGTCCCCGCCATACCCAGCCGAAACACCGTATTATCCAACCGCATTTCCAACAATTGCAGCAGCCGCTCCCCAGTAGAACCCGTCGCACGACGAGCCTTCTTCATATAGTTCACCATTTGCTTCTCAGTGACACCATAGTTGAAGCGCAGCTTTTGCTTCTCTTCCAACCGGATGGCATATTCAGAACGCTTGCGGCGGGCTTGACCGTGCTGCCCCGGCGGATAATCCCGGCGCGAACTCTTGCGGGTTAAACCGGGCAATTCACCCAGGCGGCGCGTAACGCGCAAACGAGGCCCTCTGTATCGAGACATGAAATTTTAACTCTCCTTAACGTGATTCAATGGCGTTCCCATTATCGGGGTGAGGGGGCTTGATCATCCAAAGCTGACCCTAACCCACAGACTTTTCATTATAAACAAGCCAGCGGTTATCGGGCAAGATAACCGCTGGCAATTTAGGGACTATGGCGCAAAGCCGGGCAGATTACGAAAATAGTGCGGGAGTCTTAGAGCAACGTCGCTGTCTTCGCGGGGATGAAAGACGACAGGGCGACTTTAGTCGCCGTCCTTGCAGGGCGGCTTATATTGTGTGCTAGGATATAGCCATGATTGTACTAGAGTTTAAAGCCTACGGAAAGCCCCAGCAATTCAGCGCCATAGACGAGGCGGTGAGAACGGTTCAGTTCATCCGAAACAAAGCCATCCGTTATTGGATGGACAACCGGGGAACTGGACAGAACGATCTGCAAAAGCTATGCGCTCAACTGGCTCAGGAATTCCCTTTTGCCGCTGAACTCAACAGCATGGCTCGGCAGGCATCCGCAGAACGAGCCTGGAGTACAATCTCGCGATTCTACGAAAACTGCAAGAAGGGTATCCCCGGAAAAAAGGGATTCCCCTCCTTCAAGAAAAATAACCGCTCAGTAGAGTACAAAACCTCTGGGTGGAAGTTAGACGAGAATCGCAAGGTCATCACCTTCACCGACAAGAAGGGCATTGGTAGACTAAAGCTCAAAGGCACTCGTGATCTGCATTTCTATCCCATAGAGCAGATTAAGCGAATTCGCCTCGTCAAAAGAGCCGATGGCTACTATGTCCAGTTCTGTATTCGTGCAGAACGGACTGAATTCGTTGAACCCTCTGGTCGAGCCATCGGCTTGGACGTTGGACTTAAAGAGTTCTACACCGATAGCAACGGTGAAACAGTGGGAAACCCCCGACATCTCAGGAAAAGTGAGTCACGACTCAAGCAGTCGCAGCGCAATGTTTCCAGGAGGAAGAAAGGGGGTCAGAATCGAGCAAAGGCAAGGGTGGTTCTAGGTAAACGCCATCTCAAAATAAGTAGGCAGCGTCAAGATTTTGCCGTGAAGTTGGCAAGATGCGTAATCCAGTCTAACGACTTGGTGGCTTACGAAGATTTGAGAATCAGGAATATGGTGCGTAATCACAGCC